>JAKLHH010000832.1 GCA_022710245.1 Myxococcota bacterium | reverse complement strand
GGAGGCGACGGGTCAGGGGAGGCGACGGGTCAGGGGAGGCGACGGGTCAGGGGAGGCGACGGGTCAGGGGAGGCGACGGGTCAGGGCTTGACGCGCTTGCCCCCGACGCGGAACCGCTCCCAGACCTCCGTCTGCAGCGCGGCGCGCAGCGCGGGCGGCGCGCCGTGGAGCACGAGCACCGCCTCGCCAGCGCGCTGCACCGACCACTCGGCGCCCTTGCCGTCGCCGTAGCTCCAGGGGCCGTCCTCGCCCGCGCCCGGCTTCGCCTTGAGCTTCTGCGCGACCAGCACGTGCCGCTGCGCGTTGGCGAACTCCTGCGCGTCCGCCTCCGTGTCCCACGCGGTGAGGTGGACGAGCACGACCGGCGCGCCCGCGTCCTTGCGGTAGGCGAGCAGGAGGTCGCCGCCCCAGCCGGCCGCCGCGCGCGTGGCCACGCTCTCCTCGACGCCCTGCCCCAGGTAGAGCGAGAGCTGCAGCTCGCCGAGGACGTCGGTCTTCACCCGCTCGTAGCCGGCCAGCGCCGGGAGCGTGCCCGGCTTGATCACCACCGGCCGCTCGCGCTTCCAGTACTTCTCCGGGTGGAGGATCTGCTCGCTCGACTCGGGCGGCCGCTTGTACATCCCGTTGACCACCGACCAGGGGTGGACGGCGCGCACCTTCTGGATCAGCCGCAGCCCCTGCAGGTAGGGGAAGAGCAGCGTCTCCTGCAGGAAGCGCGGCGCCGCCTTGAACCGCGCCCCGCCCCCCGAGCTGATCGCGGCCTTGATCATCGGCCCGGTCACGTTCTCCAGCTGGCCGAGATCGCCGCCGAGCGGGGCGAGCGCAAACTCGAACATCACCGCGGTGCAGTCGCCCTCGATGAGCGAGACCTGCGCGAGCTGCTGATCGCTGTTCTCCTTGAGCGGCTTCATCAGCCGCTTGAGGTCGAAGTGCTGGTCCTGCAGCGCGTGGCAGATCTCGTGGGCCAGCGTCGGGCCCTGCAGCGACATGGGGAGCCAGTCGGCCAGGTGGAGCCGACGCTGCCTGGGGTCGTAGTAGCCGGCGACCTGCTCGCGCAGCAGCCCGAGCACCTCGGCGCGGTAGTCGAGCTTCACCGGGATCAGCCCCAGGCGCCTCAGCACCGCGGCCTCGGCCTGGACCTCCTCGTCGGTGTAGTCGCGCTCGAGGCGGCGCTCCACGCTCTCCTGGATCTGCTGGCGCGTCTGCACCCCCATCGGGATCGCGCGCCGGACGCGCAGCTCGCGGAGCCTGGCGGTCGAGCGCTGGATGACCGCGGCCTGCTTCAGGAGATCGGCCGGCCGGCTGGCCGGAGCGGAGGCCTCCCGCTCGGGGGCAGCCGGGCCCTCGGCGCGCGCCAGGGCGGCGGTGGTGAGCAGCGCCAGCACGAGCGCGGGGAGACGAGCTCGGAGCGGCGCCCCGCGCCGCAGAGGGCGGTGGCGGGGAGCCGCGGCGACCAGCGATCGAGTGGCTCGCATGGCGCCGAGCATAGCACACGGCGCGCGAAGGGCCGCTCCGCGCGACCGGGCGGGATCCTCCGCCGGGGCGCGAAACCTTCCCCGCTCGGGCCGCGCGGACCGACACCCGGAGCAGCGCAGGCGCGCGCTGGTCCGCTGGCCTCGCCGTTGCATCACCCCCGCCCGCCGAGGGAGGGACCATGCCGCTCAGCCTGCGCTCCACCGCGTTCGTGAACGAGGCCTCGATCCCGCGCAAGCACACCGGCGACGGAGCCGACCTCTCGCCGCCGCTCGCCTGGATCCAGACGCCGCGGGCGACCCGCGCCCTCGCGCTCGTCTGCGACGACCCGGACGCGCCCGGCGGCATCTGGACGCACTGGGTCCTCTACGATCTCCCCGCCGCGATCAGCGTCCTGCCCGAGGGGCTCCCGCGCGCGCGCGTCCTCGGCAACGGCGCGCGCCAGGGGCGCACGTCGTGGGGCACGCTGGGCTACCGCGGCCCGCTCCCGCCGCCGGGCGGCGGCCGCCACCGCTACTACTTCCAGCTCTACGCCCTCTCCGAGCCGACCGGCCTCGAGGCCGGCGCGACCCGCGAGGAGGTGCTCGAGGCGATCCGCGATCGCGTGCTGGCGAAGGCGCTGCTGATGGGGACCTACCAGCGCTGAGCGGCGCTGGACCGAGCGGGAGGACTGTCGTGCTCACCCTGATGATCTACCTCAACGATCACCTCGCGGCGGCGGCAGGCGCGCTGGAGCTGGCGCGGCGCGCGCGGCGGAACAACCGGGGGACGCCGCTCGGGGAGTACCTCGGGCGCCTCGTCGACGAGGTGGCGATGGACAAGGCGGCGCTCGAGCAGGTGATGGAGCTCCTGCAGGTGCGCCGGAGCCGCCTCAAGCAGGCCGCGGCCTGGGCGCTGGAGAAGGTCGGCCGCCTCAAGCTGAACGGACACCTGCTCCGCTACTCGGAGCTGAGCCGCCTCGAGGAGCTCGAGGCGCTGGCGCTGGGCGTCGACGGCAAGGTAGGCCTCTGGCGCGCGCTGCGGCAGGTCACCGCCCAGCAGCCAGGGCTCCGCGGGGTCGACCTCGACGATCTGATCCGTCGCGGCGAGGAGCAGCGCGAGGAGCTCGAGAGCTGGCGCCTCCTCGCGGCGGCCGCCGCCTTCCCGCCGCGGCTGCAGCCGGCGGGGGCGTGAGGCGCCGCCCGCCACCCACTGGACGGCGGCGGTGAGCTGGGCCACGACGGCGGCGGTGGATGGAGGACGTCGAGCGCCGAGCTCCTCGGTGCTCGCGCTCCGCGTCGAGTCGCTCCTGCGGAGCGGAGGCCCTGCGAGGTTCCCCGGCGACCGCCCGCCTTGCATCGAGGCTCAATCCAGTCAGGCTTCTCTGATGAAGCTCCACGCCATCATCGACCTCCGTGTGCACGGTGAGCGAGTACTTCGCGACCCGGTCCTCTGGGACAAGATAAGGAAGGCGCTGGGCGGGACGCCTGACCTGCGCACCGATCGTGTGCGGACCACGCTCGAGGCCACGACCCTCGTCGAGGGATCGCGACAGGCGCTCACCCGTCTCGGAGCGACCAACGCGATCGCGCTGGTCATCGATCACCAGGTGCTCTTCGAGGACAAGCAGGGCCGTCCTGACGATCTCGCGGACCTGATGCTGGCCTTTCACGACAACGCGCCGGTCTTCGGCTCGACCTTCGAGCTGCTGCGACTGGTCGTCGAGCACGAGGAGGCGGGCCTGCACGCGGTCATCGAGGTCCTGGCGCGCAGCGAGCACCCGGTCGAGGAGACCGCGGCCCGCGTGGTGGTGGGGGCGAGGGTCCGCGATTTCGAGCCGCGCCCCGGAGAGTCCGCCGACGCCTACCGCGAGCGCGTCGAACCGCTCCTGAAGACGCCGGCGGTCTTCGAGGCGCACCGCGTACAGTTCGAGTCGTTCGTGAGCCGGCTGGCGGACAGCCTGCGCGGGACGCTCGCCGACGCGGAGGTCACGATCCGGGAGGCCCAGGCGAAGGTCGCGACCCCGAGCGGCGCCGAGCGCCCGGCTGCGCCTCCTCCGCCGACGGACCAGCGCTACGACCCCTATGACACCTACTATCCGAGCCCGCTCGGCGGCCTGTTCACCATGATGCTCTGGGGCTCGATGCTGTCCTGGGCCATGATGCCGCACTACACGATCATCAACTCGGCCGGGACCCCGATCGGCGCCACAGACTCCATCAGCCGCGAGTCCATGGCCTCGACGGCCAGCGGCGAAGGGATGGGCACCGACGAGGGCGGTGGGCACGGCGATGGCTCGGGCGGCGACGATCTCGGCGGCGACTTCGGCGACGGCGGGTTCGACTTCGGCGACTGGTAGAGCACCGCGGGCTCACGACCTGCGACACCACCAAGGCTCGAAGTGAGCAGCCGAGCGCGCCGGACCGACCCCACTGGCAGCGCGCGCCGAAAAGTGCTACGAGCCGGCTCGCACCTCCTCGGTGGTTGCACCCATGTCCGAGCGGGCCATCCTCCAGCACTTCGACCAGGGCGCGCGCCACGTGGCGCTGCACGGGGCGCCGGCGAGCTACCTCGCGCTCGTCCTCTCGCGGCTCGCCCGGGCCGGCCTCTTCGGGCGGCCGCTGCTGGTGGTCACCCCCGACGAGGAGCGCGCCGTGGACCTGGTGCGCGACCTGCGCTTCTTCCTCGGGCGCGGCGAGAGCGGCGGCGAGCAGGCCGCCCACTACCTGGGCCACCCGGTCCTCCACCTCCCCTGGATCGAGACCTCGCCCTACGCGGAGATCTCCTTCGACCGCGCGGCGATGATGCAGCGGATGGCGGTGCTCTTCCGCCTCTCGCAGGGCTACCCCGGCGAGGTGCTGGTCGCCTCGGCGCC
This sequence comes from Myxococcota bacterium, assembly GCA_022710245.1. The sequence continues at coordinate 79 of JAKLHH010000832.1, read as the reverse complement.
GTCGCTGCGCCGGCGGGTGATGCCCCGCCGTGCCTTCGCCGAGCGCTGCGACCTGATCCAGGCCGAGGAGGAGCTCGAT
>JAKLHH010000831.1 GCA_022710245.1 Myxococcota bacterium | reverse complement strand
TGCCGCCTGCGGCGCCCTCCCCCTTCGTGAGCGGGGCGCCGCTCACCTCGCCCTGGGGCGAGCTGGTGCGCGTCTACCTCGCGCTCCCGGCGCCGGACCCGGCCGCGCGGATCCATCGGCTGCTCCAGGCAGCCGAGGTGTGGGCGCGCGGGGCCGGCGACATCGAGCGCGCCTTCGACGCCCTGGTCGACGCGTCGCTGATCGACATCGAGGACCCTGACCTGCAGCAGCGGGTCGGCGACCTCGCCGCCGAGCACGACCGCTTCGACCGCATGCTGCAGCTCTACCTCGACGGGATCGAGCGCGCGGCCGACGCGGGCAGCCTGATCCGGCTGCACCTGAAGGTCTCCGAGCTGCTCCTCGCGCACGGCCAGCAGCCCGAGGCCGAGCACCACCTCGCCTCGGTGCTCGCCGTGCAACCGCAGAACGTCGAGGCCGCGCACCGCCTGCAGGAGCTCTACCGCGCCGACGAGCGCTGGCAGGAGCTCGCCGAGCTGCAGGACCGGCAGCTGGAGGCGCTCTCCGACCGGCTCGACCGCAGCGAGCGCATCGCGCGGCTGCAGGAGCTCACCGACCTCTACCAGCACACGCTGCAGCGCCCCTTCGAGACGGTGGACTTCCTCACCCGGCTCGCGGCGGAGGCGCCCGAGGACCGCGCGGTCCAGCTCCGGCTCGCCGACCTCTACGAGGAGCTCTCCATCTGGCCGCGCCTGATCGAGGTCCTCGAGGGGCTCCTCGGGCGCGACCCCGAGCCCCGCGATCGGATCGAGCTCCTGCTGCGCATGGGACGCACCTTCGAGGAGGAGCTCGAGCTCCCTGATCGGTCGATCGAGAGCTTCCAGGCGGTGCTCGCGGAGCAGCCCGACAACGGGGCCGCGCTGCTCGCGCTCGATCGGCTCTACGAGACGCACCACCGCGCCGAGGAGCTGATCGAGGTGCTGCGGCTCCGCGCGGAGCTGGCCGAGGGCGAGCCCGCGAACCAGCGCGCGCTGCTGCTCCGGCTGGCGCGGGTGCTCGAGCTGCAGGGCCCCGAGGGGGTCGCGGAGGCGCTGCAGTGCCTGCAGCGGGCGCGGGAGGCGGGGCCGTTCGACGCCGACCTCGAGGAGGCGCTGGCGCGCGCCCTGGTCGGCGCCGGCCGACCGGCCGAGGCCGTCGCGCTGATCCACGCCCAGGTCGACGCCGCGCGGCAGGAGGGCACCGCCGAGCGGGTCGCTGCGCTGCTCATCCGCCTCGCGCGGGTGCAGCTGGAGAACCTCGGCGACGCGGCGGCCGCACAGCAGGCGCTCGAGGACGCCGCGGCGGCGCAGCCCTCGAGCCGTGAGGTGCAGCAGGCGCTCTGTGACTTCTTCCGCCAGCGTGAGGACTCGCCCCGCCTGGCTGGCGCGCTGGCGCGGCTCGCCGAGCTCGACCCGGCGCACCCGGAGGCGGTAGGCCTGCTGCTGCAGGCCGCGTGGGTGCAGCGTGACCGGCTGGGCGAGCTCGACGCGGCGGCGCACCTCCTCGAGCGTGTGCTGGAGCTCGAGCCGGCGAACCTCCCCGCGATCGAGGCTCTCCTCGAGCTGGTCGAGGACGACCTGGAGCGCCGCGAGGCGCTGCTGCGGCTCAAGCTCGAGCTCACCCCCGGCGGCCCCGAGCGCGCCGCGCTGCTCGCCGAGCTCGGGCGGGTGCTGCGCCGCCGCGGCGCCCCCGATGAGGCCGCGGCGGCGCTCCTGCAGGAGGCGCTGTCGATGGACAGCGACTGCCTCGTCGCGCTGGACGGGCTCTCCGAGATCCTCGTCGGCCGCGGCGACCTGCAGGCCGCCCAGATCCTCCTCGAGGGGGCGATCGAGCGCGCCGCGCTGGAGAACCGGCGCAGCCTCGCGCTCGGCCCGCTCTACCAGCGGCTCGGAGTGGTCTTCGAGGCGCTCGGCCGGGACGAGGACGGCCATCGCTACCTCCAGGAGGCGCTCCGCCTCGATCCGACCAACCTGCTCCTCAGGGTGGCGATCGGCATGAACCGCTTCCGCGGCGGTCACTGGCGCGACGCCCTCCGCAGCCTGCAAGACATCGGGGACGACCCCGGCGCGGCGACGCACCCGGAGCTGATCGCGGAGGCGCTCTACACGGCCGGGCGCTGCGAGGCGATGCTCCGGCGCGGCGACCGCGCGGTGTCCTGGTACGAGGCCGCGCTCGCGCGCGCCCCCGGGCACCGCGGGGCGCTCGCCGAGCTCACCCAGGCCGCGGTGGCCGCGAGTGACTGGCGGCGGGCCGCGCAGCTCCTCGAGCGCCAGCTCGACCTGCCAGGGGAGCCACCCGACCGACCCGCGCTGCTGCGCCAGCTGGCCGAGCTCTACCACGACCACCTCGAGGACAACGAGGCCGCCGCCCGCTGGTTCGTGGAGCTCTTCGACCACCTCGGCGAGGACGAGGCGACGCGCCTCGAGGTGCTGCCGCGCATGCTCCCGGTGCTGCGCAAGGCGGAGCGCCACCGGACCGCGGCGAGGGCCGCCGAGGCGCTCGCCCAGCTCCTCGACTCGCGGACCGAGATCCGTGACCTGCTCCTCGCCGCCGCGCAGGAATACGTGGCGGGCGGCGAGCCGGAGCCGGCGGAGCGCCACCTCAAGGCCGTGCTGAGCCTCGACCCGCACTGCTTTGACGCTGCCGAGACGCTGACGCGCCTCCTCGAGGGGAGCGGCCGCGCGCCCGAGGTGGTGCCGCTCCTCCGCGAGTTCCTGGCTGACCAGCTCGAGCCGGAGGCGCCGGACGCCCGCGCGCAGCTCGCCCGGCTCTACGCCGAGCTCGGGCGCGTGCTGCAGGGGATCGGCGACCGCCGCGCGGCGATCGCCGTCCTCGAACGTTCGTTGGAGCTGGCCGAGAGCGTGCCGGTCCGCGAGACGCTGGCCGAGCTCTACGGAGGCGACTCCGAGCACTCTGCCGCCGAGCTCGCGAACCACCGCCAGCTGCTGCGCTCCTCGCCAGGCCGCAGCGCCTCGCTGCGCGCGCTGGCGCGGGCGGCGGCGCCCGCGAGCCCGTACCGCGCCTTCTGCCTCTACCAGGCGCTGGAGGCGCTCGGCGAGCTCGACCCGGAGGCCGAGGCGTTCCTCGCCGGCTACGCGGCGCCCGCGCTGGAGGCCGAGGCGCCCTACCCCGGCGAGCTGGGGGAGGACGACCGTCAGGCGATGCTGGCCTCGCCTGACGTGCACGGCCTCGACGAGGTCTTCGCGCTCCTCTGGGAGGCCGCGCCGGCGCTCCTCTCGAAGTCCCTGGCGGACTACGGGGTCGGCCCGGGCGATCGCGTCTCCCCGATCGCCGACAGCGAGCTCGCGCACGTCTTCAGCGCCTGCTCGCGGGCTCTGGCGATCAAGCAGACCGCGCTCTACACGCGCACCGCCGAGGGTGGCGCGGGCATCACCATCGTGGGCATGGCGCCTCCCGCCGTGATCGTCGACGCCCACCTGGCGGAGAACCGCTCCGCGGGTGAGCTCCGCTTCCTCCTCGGGCGCGCGCTCGAGCTCACGCACCCGGCGTACATCCTCGCGGCGGGGCTCGATCGGGGCGAGTTCGCGCGCCTCCTCTCCTCGGTGCTCCGCGCCTTCCACCCGCGCCACATGCGCGGCCGGCGCGACCTCGGCGAGGCCGCGGTGGAGCAGGCGAACCATCTGCGCAAGGCGATGCCCTTCAAGATCGCGCGCCGCCTCGGCGAGATCTTCCGCCAGCAGGTGAACCTGCAGTTCGACTCCGGCCGCTGGCGGCAGGCGGTCATCCGCAGCGCGAACCGCGCCGGGCTCGTCCTCTGCGGCGACCTCGGGCTGGCGCTCCGCCTGGTCATCGAGGACGACCTCACCCTCGCCGCCTCGCCTCTCGAGGAGCTGCTCCGCACCTCGCCGGTCATCCGCGACCTGGTCACCTTCGCGGTGAGCGACGCGTTCTACGTCGCACGCGTGAAGCTCGGGCTCGCCGGCGCAGGGTAGACCCCTCGCGCCGCGCGCGCAGCCTGATCATCCGAGGCGTGCTCCGGCGACCTCGGCTGCTGCCTCGCCGGCACGGTCACGGTCCTCGCGCGCATCGTCATCGTTGCTCCTCCTCGTGGGTCGTCGCGACCTCGGGACAGGAGAGAGCCAGCGGCGCGCCGACGAGCGATGCGCCCTCATCGTGCCTCTCCAGTGACCTGGCGGCGCATGGCTGGCCGGGCGGGTTGCCGGTGAGGTGCTGGCGGGGACGGCCGCGTGCCAGCGTGAGGCGCGGCTCTCCGACGACGCGAGGGGATCAGTAGCAGTCGTACTGGCCGTTGTAGAACGCGCAGCCCTGGCCAGCCTCGCAGGTCTTCTTGTAGACGAAGCTGTTGAGGCAGCGCGTGACCGTCGCGCGATCGCCGCTCGTCCCGCAGACGCCCTGCTCGCCGCCCGCCGCGGCGCACTCCTGGTAGGT
>JAKLHH010000830.1 GCA_022710245.1 Myxococcota bacterium | reverse complement strand
CATGGCCTCGGCCGGCGCCAGGTGGATCGCCTTCAGGTCGAAGTCGCTGTCCTGCGACGGGAAGCCGTAGCTGTGCGAGCCGACCAGGCTGCAGACCACCAGGTCGAGGGCGGGGTAGCGCGCGAGGAAGGCGCGCAGCGCCTCCTCGGGGACGGCGAAGCGCGCGGGCAGCGCCTCGGGGAGCTCGACCTCGCTGGCCAGCGCGGGGCGGGTCGGTCTGCGGCGCAGGTGCTCCGCGGCGGCCCGCTCGCGGCAGCGGAGCAGGAACGCGCTCGCCGTCTCGTGGTCGGGCTGCTCGGGGAGGCGCGTCGTCTCCATGGCGCGCTCGAGCTCCACCGTGAGCGCGTCGGCGCGGGCCAGCACCTCCTCGAGCGGGACCTCGCCGCGCTTGACCGCGAGGAGCTCGGTCCGCAGCGGCTCGCCGACCTCGATCAGCGGCTCACCCTCGCGCAGCCAGCGGATCCCCGAGTTGAGGAGGCGGAGCAGGTTGTAGGCGTTCTTCCAGCGCGGCGGCTCCTCGAGATAGCTGCTCGCGGCCGCTCCGTCCGACCGCCGTACCCCTTCGGGGCGCACCTGGGCGGCGCCGCTCAGCTCGCCGCCGCCGCCCTCGCCGAGGAGGCGCGCGAGCGGCGCGTAGCCGCGCTCGCCGAGGAGCCCGCGATCGAAGAGCGAGCGATAGAGGTCGCGGACCGCCTCCTTCGCCTCGGCGGCCGAGGCGCAGTGGCCGGCCTCGCAGAGTCGCGCGAGGAGCTGCTCCTCGGCGGTGTCCGGCGCCGCCGCGAGCTGCTCCACGATCCGCTGCTGCACCTCGCGCCGCCGCCGCGACGCCTCCATCTTGCGGAACTGGCTCATCGCGTAGCGACCGAAGGTGCCGAAGACGTTCCGCGAGACGAACATGCGCCGCCGCTCGCGGAGCTCGTGCCCGAGCTCCGTCTCCACGCGGACGTGCGGCGACCAGAGCATCTCCAGCGTGTTCGCGTCGGCGCGCAGGCCCTGGTAGAGCGCCTTCTGCACCTCCCAGTACTGCGCGTCCGCGGTGGGGTCCTTGATCTCGAGCGCCGGGTCCCAGAGCCCGGCCCAGTCCGCGAAGGGGAGCAGGAAGACGCCCTTCACGTCCTCGTCGCTCCCCTCGCCGGCGAGGCCCCAGGCGGTGGAGCCGACCACCGTGCTGAGGATGATCCGCTCGCGCAGCTCCTCCCACTCGAGCTGGCGCCCGACGATGGCGGGGAGCAGGTCCTCGCGCTGCAGCACCAGCTGATCGCGCTGCGCCTCGAGGAGCCGACCCGACGGCGTGCGCAGCCCGTAGCTGTCGTAGGCCTGCTCGACGACGACGGCGACCGTGCCCGCCTTGCAGAGGTAGCCGTCCTCGGCGTGGAGGTCGGTCTTCAGCACAACGCGGGTGCCCTTCGGCAGCGTGATGCGCTGCTCGTCGAGGTGAAAGAGACGCTTCATGACCGGTGCCCTCCCTGCCAGGCTGGCTGGAGCCAGCAGCTGGACTCTACAGGAGGGCGGGCTCGCGGGCGAGGACACCGTCGCCGCAGGCGAGGTGCAGCGGGCTCACTCCATCGCCGCGTCGACCGGCTTCCGCTCGGAGGAGCGGCTCGTCAGGCACCGCAGCGGCGGCGGCAGCGCTCGCGCCGGGGTGAACCCTCGCACCGGCAGCGGCGCCTCGGCGTGAAGCGCCGTGGCCGGCCCGGGCGGGAGCGGGGGCGACGGCGGCCGCTCGCGGAGCGCCGCGGCCGGGATCGGCGGTGGGGTGCCGGGCCGCGTGAGGAGGAAGGTCCGGACCTCCGCCTCGACCAGCTCGCGGGAGAGCACGCCGAGCTTCACCAGCGCGTCGCCGAGCCGGCACCGCTCCTGATCGGCGAGGCTGAGCGCGCGGAAGAGCTGCGTGCGGTCGATCAGAGCCCGTCGGATCAACCACTCGCCGAGCCGGAACACCCGCGGCCCGCGGGGCCTCGGCGTCTCCGGCGCCACGCGCGTGACCTCACCGGCCAGCTCACCGGCCAGCGACTCCACCACTGACTCGTCTTCTGCGATCCGGGGCTGTCTGCTGATCATCGACCTTTCCTGAGAGGTCTATACGAGATCCCATCTCGGTTTCGCGCGCAACTTTACTGCGCCGAAAAAGTTGGTGGGGTGCGCCGCGAGATGGGCAACGTGAGCTGGCTCACCGGTCCTGGCGGGATCAGCAGCTCCGGGCCACGGGACTCTGCCGCTAGCCTGTACAGCTGGTCCCGGACACGCGCTCGAAGGTGCAGCAGGCCGTGCGCCCCGCCGCCTCGTCCCAGAGGTGGAGCGAGTTGCCGCGGCAGCGCCCCCACTCGCCGCAGCCGCGACAGGGCCCGGTCTGCATCCAGTCGCGCTGGCGCAGGCGCGCGAAGCGGGTCTCCCAGACCTCGAGCAGGTCGTCGGTGCGGATGTTCCCCTGCACCAGGCCGCGCGAGATGTTGGGGCAGGCCGAGATGGCCCCGTCGCAGAGCACCGAGGCGATGCTGATGCCGGCGCGGCAGAAGTAGGGCTCGTCGCACACCCCGGCGTCCACCGACCAGGGGAGGTACCCCTCGCAGCAGAAGCTCGGACGCAGGTCGTCGGGGGCGCGAGCGCGGCGCTCTGCCGCGATGAAGCCGAGGAGGGACCGGAGCTGCTCGCCGCAGAGGAGCAGCTCCGGGTCGCTCGCCGCGCGACCGCGGGGGAAGATGGAGAAGAGGCGCCAGCGCCTCACGCCGAGCTCGCGGAGGAGCTCGTGCACGCGCGGGAGCTCGGCGAGGTTGCGCGGGTTCGCGCAGGTCACCACGTCGAAGAACGGGAGCCCGGCGGCGACCGCCGCGCGGATGGCCGCCGTCGCCCGCTGGAAGGAGCCCGGGACGCCGCGCAGCCAGTCGTGCGAGGCCTCGAGGCCATCGAGGCTGATGGTGAGGCTGGAGAGCCCGGCAGCGAGGAGCTGGCCCAGGCGTGCCTGGGTGAGGGCCTGGCCGTTGCTCACCAGGCCGAAGGTCAGCCCGTTGCGGCGCAGCCCCTCGAGGAGCCGCGGCAGCTCCGGGTGGCAGAGCGGCTCGCCGCCGGTGACGACGAGCGCCAGGCGGTCCCGGCGGGCGCGTTCGCCGAGCCCGTCGAGGAAGCGCAGCCACTCCTCGGTGGAGAGCTCGTCGGTCCGCGGCGCCGCCGTGCAGTCGCTGCCGCAGTGTCGGCAGCGCAGGTTGCAGCGCTGCGTGATCTCGAGGAAGAGGTAGCGCAGCGGGTGGACGCGGGTCTCCAGCGCTCGGACCCAGGGGTGGAGCAGGCGGCGGAGCGAGAGGTCGCGCATGGCTACTTGGCCTCGACCTCGAGGTCGAGGCTGCTGCAGGTCCCGCAGAAGGGGACAGTGCTGGGCTGGTACTCGCCATGCTGCGCGCCGTCGACGTCGGTGAGCCTGAGCTGGTCGCACTTGTCATACTGGAGGAAGAACGAACCGCCGCTGCCGCTGATATCGGAGGACTGTGCCTGCCCGTTCAGCAGGCAGGTCACCTCGATGCCCTCCACGCCGGCGCCGGTCTTGTGGTCGAGCACCTTGCCGGTCTTCGAGAAGGCGTAGTAGACGCCGTAGCAGGCGGCGATGAAGACGGGGACGATCAGGCCGAGCAGCCAGAGGCCGAAGCGAGAGAGCAGCCGGGTCATGAGCACCTCCTTGGCCCGCCCTCGGTAGCATGACTCGTGCCCGCGAGGCGAGGCCACGCTTTGCGAAGCGGGTCCGCGCAGATCAGCCCGCCCTGTGACGGCCGTCCGCAACTCGCGTGCGCGGGCGAAGCCGCCGGGGCCTGACCTCCGTGTCATGCTCGTCGACGCAGCCAATCGAGACACACGGGTCATCGCGGCGTGATCGGCAGAATCCGCATCCACAGCTGCGGAAGCTGCCGATCCCTGCCGCGGCCACGCCGGGAGGCCGCGGAACGACCGGGCTTCGTGGCGGGCATGGGGCTTGCTCACCCTGTGGCCATGAGCAGGTCGGTCCGCCGACAAACCCAGGTCCTGGCGCCACAGCGCTCGCGCTTCGTGACCGCGGCCCGGCCCCTCGCGAACGAGCCCGCGCGGCCCTTCGTGCTCGAGCCGATGCGGCCCCACGCGAGCGAGGCCGCGCGGCTCACCGCGGCCGAGCCCACCGTCAGCCTGAGGCGCGATCGGGCGCGCGACCTCTCCCCGGCAGCGCTGGAGATCACGCAGCAGGCCGCGCGGCGGGAGCTGCGCCCGCGGCCCGCGCAGCCGTCCTGGCCGCTCCTGCGTGGCCTCCCGCGAGCTCGACACCGCCTGGCTCGCCGAGGACGAGGTCGGGCCGAGCGAGGACGCCTCCGAGAGCGAGCACGCCTTCGCGAGCGCGAACGCCTTCGGCAGCGTGGACCCCTGCAGCGTGGACTCCTTCGGGTCCGAGGAGCGCGT
>JAKLHH010000083.1 GCA_022710245.1 Myxococcota bacterium | reverse complement strand
CCGACCTCGCCCTTCAGCGCCGGGTGCGCCTTGTGCTTGTCCACGAAGCGCGCGAGCAGCCCGACCAGCTCCTTCAGGTGGATGCCGCCGTCCATGGAGAGCTTGCGCCCCACCAGGTCGAGCGCCTGGATGCCGTTCGTGCCCTCGTAGATCGAGGCGATCTTGCAGTCGCGCAGGTACTGCTCGGCGGGGTAGTCCTTCAGGTAGCCGTAGCCGCCGTAGCACTGCAGCGCCCACTCGGTGACGCGAAAGCCCATGTCCGAGCAGTACGACTTGCAGATCGGCGTGAGGATCTCGAGGAGCCCGCGGTAGCGGGCGCGCTCCTTGTCGTCGCGGGCGACGCGCTCGCGGTCGGCGCAGTAGGCGGTGAAGATGAGGAGCGCGCGCATCCCCTCGGCGTAGGCCTTCGACCGGAGCAGCATCATGCGCACGTCGGGGTGCTTGATGATCGGCACCTTCGGCGCGTCGGGGTCCTTCAGGTTGCGGAGGTCGCTCCCCTGCAGGCGCTCCTTGCTGTAGGCGACCGCCGCCTGGTAGGAGGCGTTGGCGAGCGCGGCGCCCTGCAGCCCGACGGAGATGCGCGCCTCGTTCATCATCTGGAACATGGCGCGCATGCCCCCGCCCTCCTCGCCGAGGAGCCAGCCGTGGCAGCCGCCGCTGGCGCCGAAGACCATGGTGCAGGTCGGCGTGCCGTGGATGCCGAGCTTGTGCTCGATGCTGGAGCAGACCACGTCGTTCGGCTCGCCGAGCGTCCCGTCGGGCTTGATCCGGATCTTCGGCACCGCGAAGAGCGAGAGGCCCCTGGTCCCCTTGGGCGCCCCCTCCACGCGCGCGAGCACCGCGTGGATGATGTTCTCGGTGAGGTCGTGGTCGCCGAAGGTGATGAAGACCTTCTCGCCCTCGATCAGGTAGTGGTCGCCCTCGCGCCGCGCCTTCGTCGTCGAGGCGCCCACGTCGGAGCCGGCCTGCGACTCGGTGAGGCACATGGTGCCGCCCCACTTGCCGGTGTACATGTTCTTCACGTAGAGGCGCTTGAGCTCGTCCGAGCCCCAGGTCTCGATCAGGTGCGCGGCGCCGGCGCCGAGGAGCCCACCGAGGTTGAGCGCGATGCAGGCGCCGAAGAAGAGGTCGGAGGTGGCGATGTGCAGGCTCTCGGGCGCGCCCTGCCCGCCGAACTCCGGGCTGTGGTTCAGGGCGAGCCAGCCGTTCTCCGCGAAGAGCTTCCAGGGCTCGCGCATCACCGCCGGGACCGTGACCTTGCCGTCCTTGATGGTGCAGCCCTCGCGGTCGAGGGGGGTGTTGATCGGCGCCAGCACCTCGCGCGCGAACTTGTAGGCCTCGTCGATGATCATCTCGAGGTCGTCGCGGCCGAAGGCGCCGTAGCGCTCGGAGGCGAGGATCTCGTCCATGCCCAGCTGGTCGAAGAGGACGAACTTGAGGTCGCGGAGATCGGCAACGTAGTCGGCCATCGGAGGCTCCTCCCGGGACTGCTTGACGGTTGTGGTTTTCCGGGCCCGCGGCCCGCACCCAGGGGGCGCGCGGCGCGGTGCGAACAAGAGATAATGGCGCAAAAAGGGGGCGGAGGCTACCCGGGGGCTGGGCGGAGGGAGGCCGGGCAGATGGGCAGCGCGCTCACTGGGTGCAGGCGACGGAGAAGGCCCCGCAGCAGCTCGCGCAGTCCTTGACGTTGATGTTATAGGTACGCCACATGCCACCCTGACAGACCTGCGAGATCGTGCTGCCGGGCCAGATCGCCTCGCTCTTGACGCAGCGCCACTGGTCCGGCGTCGTGCACGGGTCCTGGTTGTCGTCGCTGGAGCAGACGTTGCCGCAGCCATCCTTCGCGCCGCAGACAGCGCCGCTGCAGCTCGGCGAGCAGACGCACCCCGAGCCCTGGCTGCAGGTCCCGCCGCAGCCGTCGCTCGAGCCGCAGGTCTTGCCGCCGCAGCTCGGCGTGCAGCAGCCCGAGCCCGCCTGGCAGGTCAGGCCGCAGCCGTTCGCGGCTCCACACAGCTTGCCGGTGCAGACGGGCTTGCAGGCGTCCGCCTTCACCGCGTCCTTCTTGGCCGCGCCGTCCTTCTTCACCCCCGCGTCCTTCGTGACCCCGCCCGTGTCCTGCTTGACGATGCCACCCTCCGTCCACCCCACGCTCGTCTCGAGACCCGCCTCGGGCCAGCTCAGCCCCTGCTCGATGGGGGTCCACCCGGCGTCAGGCTTCGCCGGCGGCGGCTGGAAGGACAGCATCGAGTGGCAGCCCGCCACCACCAGCGCGCCGAGGACGCCGAGCGCTGAGAGCCATGGGCGCATCGTGGTCAGGATCGTAGCCCCGCCAGGCGCCTCCTCACAAGGGATCCGCCGAGGGCGAGATCGAGCGCGAGGGGCCCGGCTAGACCTGCACCGACGGCGACCCCTGCAGCAGCCCGACCACGCTCACCTGCCAGGTGCTCTGGATCATGCGCACGATGCTGTCCACCTCGTCCGCCTCCACCGCCAGCTCACGCTCCAGGTGCTGGCGCGTCCGCTCGAGGAGGGCCTGCTGGATGGCCTTCTGCCAGCGGTGCACCGTCGCGCGGTTCACCCGATAGACCTTGGCGATGTCGGCGCCGCTCATGCCGTCGACGAGCTGGAAGCGCAGGAGCGTGCGATCGCGCGGCGCCAGGCTCTCCAGCGCCCGCGCGAACGCGAGGCGGAACTGCTCGCGGTAGAGCGCCTTCATGTAGCGGAGGTCGGCGGGGTCGGTGTCGAGCGCGCGCTCGAGGAGGCGGTCCGGCTCGAGCTGGGCGCGGCCCTCGTCGCGGACGCGGTTGAGGAGCAGGCGCGCGGCGACCACCTTGACCCAGGCGCGGAGCTCGCCCTCGCCGCGGTAGTGCTCGATGCGCGGGGGGCGCCCCTCGTGCGGCAGGAAGAGCCGCTGGAAGACCAGGATCTGCAGCTCGTCGAGCTGCACGCCGCTCTTGCCCAGGCCGCGCAGCGCGCCCTCCAGCGCCGGGCGGCAGCCGGCGTAGAAGCGCTCCACGGCGCGGGCGTCGCCCGCCTCGCAGGCGCAGGCCAGGCACAGATCGGTGAGCTGCACCCGCGCGAGCTGCGCGGTCAGGTCGGCGCCGCCCTCGAGCCGCCTCGCCAGGTAGGCCACCAGCCGCGCCTCGCCGAGGCTGGCGAGGAGGTCTCCGTGCGCGCAGCGGGCGAGCGCGCCCTCGAGCGCGTCGCGGAGCGCCTCGTGAGCCTCCGGCTCGAGGGGGGCGGTCGCGGGCGGACGCAGGTTGGCGAGGAGGACGGCGACGAGCTCGGGAGACATCAGGCGACCCTCCTCGGGCGGCGGCGCAGGTTCACGCCGCCCTTGATGATGAAGAGGACTCCGACCGCGAGCAGCACCAGCCCGTAGACGAAGATCAGGGTCCACTCGGCGCGATCCCCGTCGCCCCGCGAGGTGGTGAGCGCGAGGACCGAGACCGGCGTCATGATCAGACCGACGACCGCGAACGGCACCCCCCAGAGGAGCAGGAAGGTGGTCGAGCGCGAGCGCGAGAGGCCGCGGATCAGCCCCAGCACCCCCGCCGCCGCGGGCAGCAGCCCGAAGATGAGGCCAAAGACGAAGTTGCCGGTGAGCGGCGCTCCCTTGACCACGTCGTCGATGGCGACCATCGCCAGCCCTGACCCTCCGAAGACGAAGATCAGGCTGCCGAGGAGCAGGAGCGCGTAGCGCGTCCGCGCGCGGAGCGTCCACTGGCCCGCCTCCTCCTGGCTGCGCACCGCGAGCTCGCGGAGCTGCGCGGCGACCCACCCCGCGCCGGGGCGATGCGCCGGGTCCTTGGCGAGGCAGGCAGCGCAGAGCGCGGCGAGCCCTCGCGGCAGCGGCTCGCGCGCGTGGTCGAGGCGCGGCGCGGGCTGCCCGCCCTGGACCCGGGCGCGGAGCGAGAGGAGGTCCTTGCCCTGGAAGGGGCGCTCGCCGGTCAACAGCTCGTAGAGCACCACCCCGAGCGCCCAGACGTCGGCGGCCTCGGAGGCCGCCTCGCCGCGCCACTGCTCGGGCGCCATGTAGGCGGGCGTACCGCGGAGCCCGACGTGGTGGCTCTCGAGGGAGGCCCCCGCCGCGAGCTCGCCGACCGCGCCGGGCGCGTGCAGCGCGGCCAGCCCGAAGTCGAGCAGGCGTGGCCGCCCGTCGAGGGGCAGGAGCACGTTCTCGGGCTTGAGGTCGCGGTGGAGGACGCCGCTGCCGTGCGCCTCCATCAGCGCCAGCGCGATGCCGTGCGTGAGCCGGAGGGCCTCCCCGACCCGCACCGGCCCCTCGGCGAGCCGGCCGCGCAGCGTGGGGCCGCTCAGGTACTCGAGCGCGAGGAAGAGCTGCCCCTCGTGCACGCCCACCTGGTAGACGGTGACGATGTTCGGGTGGTTGAGGCGGGCGGTGGCCTGCGCCTCGCGCAGGAGCGCGTCCCGGTCCGCCTCGAGGGTCACCGCCTTCAGCAGCTTGATCGCCACCTGCCGCTGCAGGCGCGTGTCCTCGGCGAGGTAGACGGTCGACATCCCGCCCTCGCCGAGGCGGCGAACGACGAGGAAGTCCTGCAAGCGCGAGCCCGGCGCGAGCTCCCCGGGAGAGAGCGACGGACGGGCAGCCCCTGGCCCGGTGGTCACGGGCGAGAGGTGGGTCGAGGCGTGGGCCAGGTCGGCCGCCGACACCGCGCCGGCCGCTGGCGAGAGGTGAGTCGAGGCGTAGGCGGCGCCGGCCGCGACCGTGGTCGCCGTCGCCGGCGAGGGGTGCGAGGAGATCAGCCCGCCGCGCCCCGGCGTGCGCTCGCTGCGCGCGAGGAGCGCGATCAGCTGGCGGCAGCTCGAGCAGACGTCCAGGTGCACCTCGAGCGCGGCGCGCGCCTCGCGAGCGAGGTCGCCATAGAGGAAGGTGTAGAGCGTCTGCTCCTCGGGACAGGCCATCGCGGGTCGCCCGACTCTCGCACGGAGCAACGCTCCCGTCACCCCCGACAAGTTCGCCCTTCATCGCGGAGCGTCCGCAGGACGCGAGCAGAGCGAATTGCGCCGGAAAGACGGCTGCTTCGGCGATTTCTGCGGCTGGCGATGCAACAACCGCCGGGCTCGCGTGTGAGGGGATCGGAACGCGACGAACCACAGATCTTCCCCGCCGAGGGCGGGACCAACGAGACCTTCCCGCCGGGAGGGCGGGACAGAAGGAGGACCTCATGCGTATCGCTGGTGGAATCGTGCTGCTCGTGATCGGGCTCTGGAGCATGGTCGGCGGCGGCTGCTCGGTGATCGGCGGCCAGGCCGCCGGGGCCATCGGTCGCGGGGCCGACGGCCTCAGCGCGGAGCTGAGCAAGGCGTCCGGGGCCTCGAGCTCGAAGCTCGACCGCGAGGCGGCCGCGGCGGCGGCCTCGCTGCGCTCCGCCGGGACGGGCTACACCGTCTCGGGGATCATCATCATCGCGGGCGGGCTGCTCAGCCTGATCGCGGGCATCCTCGCGCTGGTGAACAAGGGCAAGGGCTTCTGTCTCCTGGCGCCGGCGGTGGGCGTCATCGGCGAGATCACGGCCTTCGCCATGGTCGGGTTCGGCGTGGTCGGCGCGCTGAAGATCGCCATCTACGTCTTCGGGCTGATCGGCATGCTCAAGGTGGGAGCCCCGCGCGGCGAGCGGCCGCGCGGCGCGATCCCGGCGGCGGCGTAGCGCCCTCTCGCTCCCTCGCCTCCTCGCCTCCTCGACGCCCTCGCCTCTCCTCCTCGGTACGTCCTCAGTACCTCACCGCGGCGGCGACGCCGAAGCCGAGCTGGCGGCGCGAGTCGGGCACCGTGATCATGTTGAAGTCGCTGACCCGCCGCCTCTGGTTCGGGTCGTGATGCGCCTCGAACCACGCCATGGCCGAGACGTAGCGGTGATCCCAGCGCAGGTGCAGGCGCCCGTGGATGAGCGGGCGCATCGCTTGCTCCGGTGCCAGCACGTTCAGCTCGCCGGTCGAACGAACGACGAGGGTGTTGCGGCTGACCACGGTCGGGCCAATCCCCACACTGAGCTCCGAGATGCTGGTCGCAGGGACCTCGGCTGCCAGGGTCGCGCCACAGCCGAGCCCGATACGCCGCAGGCGGTACTCGACGGCCGCGCTGATGGTCACGTCCGGCGTCCAGATCGGGCCCAGGGAGTAGCCGTTCTCGTCGGTGGGGCGCAGGAACGTCAGCTCGCGGTAGAGGACCGAGAGCTCGACAGCGAGCCCTCGCACGTCGACACGCCCCCGCGCTGCGAGCGCCACCCGTCGCTCCGAGGTGAGCTGCCCGGAGCTCATCCACTCGGGGATCCGGTGAGTCAGCGCCAGCCCCTCCAGCGAGACCAGCCAGGCGAGCCTCCGTGCCGGGGCGACGGGCCGCCCGAGCGCGACCAGCGGCCAGCTCGGGTCGCCGCGCGTGAGGATCAGCAGGTCCACCGTCTCGTCGAGCGGGAGCCCCTCGCGCCAGGCGAGCCGCCACGAGCCGCCGACCTCGAAGAGCGAGCGCTCGCGCAGCCCGTAGGGGTAATCGCCGATCTGCCCCTGATCGAAGTAGCCGACGCCCAGCTCGATCCGCAGCCGTCGGTCGAAGAGCTCGAGCGCGGCGCCGGCGAGCCCGCTGAAGACCAGCTCGTGCTCGCGGCGGTCCAATGAGAAGTCGTCGGAGATCGAGTACTCGTGTCGCTGCGCCTTCGCGCCAACGAAGAAGGAGAAGCGCCCCATCTGCGCGGCGAGCGCGAGCCCCGGCGCGCCGAACCAGTCCGTGCGGCCGCGCGGCAGCGAACGCCGCACGGAGACCGGGTAGAGGTAGCCGAGGGCGAGCGGCTCGGCGTCGAAGGGGTAGATGCTCAGCGTGACGCCGTCTCCGGCCTTCTCCCCGAGGAGGCGGAGCTCGAGCGCCGTGCCCACGTCGGTGGCGCCGCCGATCGTCTCCGCTCCTGAGAAGTCGACGAGGCCCAGGATGCGGAGCCGCGCGCCGACGCTGACCCGCCCGCGGAGCGGCCAGAGGCGCCCCTCGGCGGCGAGGTGATAGAGCATCTCGTGGTGCGCGTACGTCGCCGGGACGGGGACGAGGTCGGTCGGCCACGGCATCTCCGCGCCGATGTCCTCGTTCGCGTAGATCACCGTGAGCTGCGCCGCGAGGTCGCCCGGCGACGGCTCGGCGTGGACGAGCGCCGCCCAGCTCGAGGCCGCGAGGAAGATCGAGAGGGCGAGCCGGCGGCCGCGGCCCGCACGAGGCAGGGTCATCACGTTGCTCCTGGTCTGCTGGTCTGCTGGTCTGCTGGTCTTGCGAGCTCCCCCCGAGATGGCGTGCGTGACGTGCGCGTCTGGTGCCTTCCGGCGCGGCGCGTGCTGCGCTCGGGTCATGCTCCCTCAGGCCGCGTGCTGACCGCAACCTCTTTCCGCGCGACACAAAACGCGTCTGGCACCCGGCGCGCAGGCGACTAAGATAGCGCCATGCGCGAGAACCTCTGCCCGGTGATGCTCTTCTCCGGCAAGGGCGGCGTCGGCAAGACGACGCTCGCCGCCGCCACCTCCGTGCGCCTCGCCGCGCTCGGCTCGCGGGTGCTGGTGATGTCCACCGACCCGGCCCACTCCCTCTCCGATGTCTTCGACGTGCAGCTCGGCCCGCGGCCGCGCACCATCCTCCCTGGCCTCGACGCCATGGAGGTCGACGCGAAGGGGCTCTTCTCCGAGGCGATCGGGCGCTCCGACGGCGGCAAGGAGAGCTCGACGATGGGCGACCTCCTGCGCATGGTCAGCGAGACGCCGGGCGTCGACGAGTTCGGCGCCATCGAGGTGCTGATGCAGGCCATCGAGGACCCCCACCACGACGTGGTCATCCTCGACACGGCCCCGACCGGCCACACGCTGCGCCTGCTCATGCTGCCCGAGCTGATGGACAGCTGGTTCGGCAAGCTGATCGAGATGAAGGCGCGCATCGCCCGCGCCGGGCGCTTCCTGCGCCGCCTCTTCCCTGGCGCCAAGGGCGCCGACGCCGCCGACCTCGGCCGCGAGCTGGAGGGCGGCCGCGAGCGGATCGGCGGGCTGCGGGGGTTGCTCACTGACGCCGATCGCGCGCAGATCGTCCTCGTCACCATCCCCGAGGCGATGGGCGTCCTGGAGACCGAGCGCACGCTGAAGATGCTCGAGGGCCACGGGCTGCCCGTGGGCACCATCGTGGTGAACCAGCTCCAGCCGGAGAACGCGAGCTGCCCGCACTGCGAGCGCCGCCGGCGGATCCACCTCGGCGAGCTCGAGCACATGCGCACCGTGGCGGGCGCGGTGCCGGTCCGCGTGATCGAGACGCTGCCCTGGGTCGTGCGCGGCTCCGAGAAGCTCCTCGAGCTCGGCGCCCAGCTCTGGGCTCCTCCCGAGGCCGCCGCGCGCTGACCGGCGCAGGTGCCTCGGCGGCGCTTCCTGGCTGCGCTCGCCCCTTCCCTACCCGTCAAATTGTTGGTCGCGGCAGCTACCCACCACCGCCCGACGTGTGGGGCGCCGCTCCAATTGTGCCCCTCGCGCCCGCGTGGCAACATGGGGGCATGCGTTTTGGAACCTGGCTCGCGCTCCTCGCCATCGCCCTGCTCGCGGGCTGCACCAGGCCCGCGCCGTGGGGCCTCGAGGGGGGCGAGGGTGAGGCCTGCTTCCCCGACGAGACCTGTGACCCCGGCCTGGCCTGCCAGGTGGGCGTCTGCGTGACCGGCGAGCCCGCCGACGGTGGGGTCGACCTCCGCCGCGACGGCAAGCTCAAGGTGGACCTGCGGCGCGATCAGGCGCCGGGCTGCGTGCCGCCGCCGACGCCGACGGTCATCAACCCGCCGAAGACCACCACCGCGAAGAGCGTGGCCCTCAAGGGCACCGCGCCGAAGGCGACCGAGGTCAGCGTGATGGGCGGCTCGGGGGTGGTGACCGCCAAGGTGGTCGCCGGGCTCTTCTGCATCGTCGTGCCCCTCCTCGAGAACAACGTCAACAAGCTGATCGTCAGCTCGTCGAGCGGCAAGGGCTGCAGCAGCCCGACCGTCGAGCTCAGCGTCGGGCAGGTGGCCCCGGGGCCGGTGAACTACGCCTGGGGCAAGCTCGCCGCGACCGCGGCCCAGCCCGCGGTCGGGCTCGTCTCCTGGGTCACCGACGGGCAGACCGGCCAGCTCGTGCGCTTCTCCTTCGCTGATCCGGAGGTGAGCGCCGGCACCTGCGACTACAACGAGTACCTCTGGCTCGACCTGGGCGCCCAGCAGATCCTGCAGCAGCTGGTGGTGAAGTACCCGAAGAAGTCGGGCTTCAAGAACTACCTCGACTGCTGGAAGCTGGTCGTCAGCAACAAGATCGCCCCGTCCGCGCCGGACGCGAACCACCCCGACTGGAAGGTGATCGCCAAGGGCGAGACCGGCGCCGGCACGCCCTCCGACCTCTACGTGCAGCTCGGCGGGGTGCAGGCGCGCCACGCCGCGCTGATCATGTACGAGGACGGCGGCACCGGCTACTACGAGACCTTCGAGATCGCCGAGGTGGAGCTCTGGGGCAACGAGCAGGAGCCCCCCGGCGCGACCTGCCCCTGAGCGGCGCGCCGGCGCGCCCCGGCGCGCCCGCCCCCGGCCATTGACACGGGGGAATCAGGCCGCACGATAGAGGGTTGTGAGGTGACGGTGACGGTGGCGGTGGTCGTGGCGGTGGTGCTCACTGCGTGCGTGTTGTGCGTCGCCTCACCCTAGCCACCCGGAGGGCTCATGTTCATCGGCTTCGACCCGCTCTACTTCATCATCCTGGCGCCCGGGATCCTGCTCGCGCTCTGGGCCAGCTTCCGCGTCAAGTCAACCTTCAAGAAGTTCTCCGAGGTGGGGATCCACTCGGGGATGTCGGGCGCCGAGGTCGCGCAGGCGATGCTCCGCCGCGGCAACCTGCACAACGTCAGGGTCGAGCGCACCGAGGGCTGGCTCTCGGACCACTACGACCCCAGCGAGCGGGTGGTGCGGCTCTCGCCGGAGGTCTACGAGGGCCGCTCGATCTCCTCGGTGGGCGTCGCGGCCCACGAGTGCGGCCACGCCTTCCAGCACGCCGAGGGGTACGCGGCGATGACCGTCCGCCAGAAGCTGGCCATGCCGGCCAACCTCGGCTCCACCCTCTCCTTCATCGTCATCATCATCGGCGCGTTCATGCACATGGTCGGCCTGATCTGGGTCGGCATCCTCCTCTTCTCGCTGGTGCTCCTCTTCCAGCTGGTGACGCTGCCGGTGGAGTTCAACGCGTCCTCGAGGGCGCGCGTGCTCCTCGTCGAGTACGGGATCGTGAACCAGGGCGAGTCGGCGCAGGTGGGCAAGGTCCTCGGCGCCGCGGCGCTCACCTACGTGGCGGCGCTCATCACCACGGTCCTCACGCTCGCCTACTACATCATCCGCTTCACCGGCGTCGGCCGCTCCGACGACTAGCCCACAGATCACCAGCCCCACAGATCACCCGGTTGATCTCGATCCGCGGAGGATCTGCGCTGGTCTCATCTCGGCGCGGTCGGAGGCCGCGAGGACCCGTGACTCTCGTTGCCTAGCAAGCAAGGGCCGACGACGTCGTACTCTCGGTACGTCGAGCCCCTGAGGCATCGTCGATCTTCGGCGCGAGCTCTCCCTCGAGCGCGCCGCGTCTTCCCGCGTGAGGCACCGCGCACGAAATCATGAGAGCTCTCGTCGAGGCGACCGGGGCCTCTCGCCGAGGACCAGCGCGGACGCGTCGCCGCCCTGAACTATCGTCGACCTTCGGCGCGAGGGTCGGAGTTACTTCAGCGGGATCCTCTCCCTCGAGCGCGCCGCGTCTTCCCGCGTGAGGCACCGCCCACGAAATCATGAGAGCTCTCGTCGAGGCGACCGGGGCCTCTCGCCGAGGACCAGCGCGGCCGCGTCGCCGCCCTGAACTATCGTCGACCTTCGGCGCGAGGGTCGGAGTTACTTCAGCGGGATCCTCTCCCTCCAGCGCGCCGGGTCTCCCCGCGTGAGGTCAGATCGAAGCGGGCGAGAGTCTGGATCGCCGCCGAGCGGACGGAGTACACTGCGCCGCAGCCAGCGGGCTGTGACCTCGCAGCGAAGACGCGAAGAGGAGATGATGATGCACCGCGTGCTCGGACCGATGCTGATCGCTCTGCTGCTCACCTCCTGCGGAGGCAGCGACGAGCTGACGATCGATGACTTCCTCGCGCAGTACCCGGACGCCTACTGTGGCTACGTCTATCGCTGCTGCGACTCGGTCGAGCGGAGCTTCGGCTCGCAGGTCGCCTGCCGGGAGGTCACCCTGGAGACGCTGAAGGAGCAGCTCGCCTTCCGCAACGCGGCGACCCCCTTCGCGACCTTCCTGCCCAAGGCGGGGCAGGCCTGCATCGACCGCCTGAAGACCGAGGCGTGCGGCACCACCCCCACCCTGCCGACGGGGTGCGCGGGCGACGCGGTCCAGCCGCAGCACTCCGAGGGCGACGAGTGCACCTACAGCTGGGAGTGCACCTCGTCCTACTGCGCGCAGCCGCAGAAGCTGGTGCGCGGGAGCTGCGGCAAGAAGGAGAGCTCGGCCTGCAGCGGCGACGATCGCTCCTGCGCGAGCGGCCAGTACTGCGACGGCAACAACTGCAAGACCCAGATCGACGTCTCCAAGCCCTGCACCCGGGGTGGCGAGTGCGTCTCTGGCATCTGCTCGCCGAGCGCGCGCGTCTGCGTCTCGCGCACCGAGCCCTTCTGCGACGGGAAGTGAGCCAGCGGCAGCGCGCCGCCTGAGGCTGACCAGGGAGAGGAGGAGGAGAGATGAAGTCGCTGACGCGCCACCTGACCATGAACGTCCCCGCCCGGATGGACTTCGTCAACATCACGCACGAGGTCGAGGAGGCGGTCTCCGAGTCCGGCATCCAGGAGGGGCTCTGCCTGGTGAACGCCATGCACATCACGGCGAGCGTCTTCATCAACGACGACGAGCCGGGGCTGCACCAGGACTACAAGCGCTGGCTCGAGGAGCTGGCGCCGCACAAGCCGGTCGACCACTACCTCCACAACCGCACCGGCGAGGACAACGGCGACGCGCACCACAAGCGGCAGATCATGGGCCGCGAGGTGGTGGTCGCGGTGACCGGCGGCAAGCTCGACTTCGGCCCCTGGGAGCAGATCTTCTACGGCGAGTTCGACGGGCGCCGCGCCAAGCGCGTGCTGGTCAAGGTGATCGGGGAGTAATTTGCCCTTCATCGCGGAGCCTCCGAAGGAGGCGAGCAGGGCAAATTGCGGCGGGCTCATCCCGGAGCGGCCGCAGGCCGCGAGGACCCGCAACTCGCCCTTCATCGCGGAGCCTCCGAAGGAGGCGAGCAGGGCGAATTTCCCCTTCATCGCGGAGCCTCCGAAGGAGGATGGAGGCCACCGCCGACAGTCGCGCGGGGGGGGCCGAGCGAGCGTGTTGGCTCGCTAACTGATCGGCATTGGAGCTAACCTGGGTTGAGCACGAGCAGCCGGAGCTCGCTCATCTCCTCGATCGCCCAGCGCGGCCCCTCCCGCCCGGAGCCGCTGTCCTTGACCCCGCCGTAGGGCATCTGGTCGACGCGGAAGGTCGGGCAGTCGTCGTGGATGACCCCGCCCACCTCGAGCTCCTCGTAGCAGCGCCAGAGCGCGCGCAGGTCCTGCGTGAAGACCCCCGCCTGGAGGCCGAAGCGGCTGGCGTTGGCCGCGGCGATCGCCTCGCTCCAGTCGGCGACCGGCTCGACGACCACCAGCGGGCCGAAGGCCTCCTCGGCGACGACGCGGAGCGCCGGGTCGCAGCCGGTGAGCACCGCGGGCGTGACGCAGCTCCCCTGCGCCTCGCCCCCGCAGCGGAGCTGCGCTCCCGCCTGGCGCGCCTCCTCGAGCCACTCGAGGACGCGCTCCTGGTTGGCGCGGTCGATCAGCGGCCCCACCACCACCTCCGGGTCGGCGGGGTCGCCCGTCTTCGCGCGCGCGCGCGTGGCGGCGACCAGCAGCTCGAGCAGCTCGCG
>JAKLHH010000829.1 GCA_022710245.1 Myxococcota bacterium | reverse complement strand
TCGCGGCCGACGATGCCGTCGATCGCGGCGGTGGCCGCCGCCGCGGCCGCGTCGATCTCCGCCTCGGGGCCCGACATCCAGAGCCGCCCGAAGGCGCCGAACGGCTGCACCTGGATGAGGAACACCCGCGCCGCCTTCTCCGCCTCGTTGGCGGCGAAGGAGACGTAGCCGGCCGGCTCGGTCTCCAGGATGAAGAGCGACTGGCCGGGGAGGATCATCATGCCCTGCGAGTTGCGGTTGATGATCTGCGCCTGGTAGGGCTCGATCGCGCGGATGATCTGGTTCGTCGCCACGCGCGGCTTCAGCCGCTCCTCCTCCTTCAGCCCCATGAAGTCCAGGATGGCGCGGCCCGCCGAGAGCACCTCGCCCTTGTCCTCGTGGTGGATCTCGAGGAGGCCGTAGGCGCGCTCGACCACCTGCACCGCGGGCGCGACGCGGGTCGCCTTCAGCGCCACGTCGGTGACGCGGTTGATGGCGATGCCCGGCGCGATCTCCACGTACGCCGCCGCCATCTGCGGCAGCGGCAGGAAGCCGCGGGCGGTCTTGCCGACGAAGGCGGCCAGCTGGGGTTGGAGGCTGTCGATGAAGGTGAAGGTCCGGAGTTGGAGTGCCATGCTCGCTCGAGTCCTGAGGTGTCGTCCCGGGGGCCGCCCTCCGTACCCCACGCCCTGACCGGGTCCCGGTGCGGAGCGTACGCTAGCACAGGGGTTCCGGCGGGAGCAATGGGTCTGCGGGGATGGCTCGCGGCGCGTCCTCGGGCGTGGCGTCGGGTGCTGATCTGGCACCCGCGCGCAAGATCGGGGGCAAGGTTTCCCTCGCTGGCGCTCCCGGGCCTGTGGGAAGATGGAGCACTACCGCCGGCTGAGGACGATGGGGACCCGGGACCTGCCGCAGCAGCTTGGCCGCTACATCCTCACCGAGTACATCGGCAAGGGCGGCATGGCGGAGATCTTCCGCGCCAAGCTCGTCGGTGCGCTCGGCTTCGAGAAGAGCTTCGTCGTCAAGCGCATCCTGCCCCGCTACGCGCAGGACAGGGACTTCATCGCCATGCTGGTCACCGAGGCGCGCCTCGTCTGCCACCTCGACCACCCCAACATCGTCGCTGTGCACGAGCTCGGCGAGGTGGAGGGCCAGTACTTCATCGCGATGGAGCAGGTGGACGGCGTCGACGCGCGCCTGCTCATGCGCACCCTGCGACAGCGCGGCATGCGCCTGCCGCCCCCGCTCGCGGTCCACATCGTCAGCGAGTTCCTTCGCGGCCTCGACTTCGCCCACCGCGCCGTGCGGCCGGACGGCACCCTCGTCGGCGTCGTCCACCGCGACATCTCCCCGTCGAACGTCCTCGTCTCCTGGCGGGGCGACGTCAAGCTCAGCGACTTCGGCATCGCGCACGTGAAGCAGGAGTCGAAGTCCCACTCGGGCGTGCTGCGCGGCAAGTACGGCTACCTCGCGCCCGAGCAGGTGGCCGGGTTGCCCGTCGACCAGCGCTGCGATCTGTTCGCGGCGGGCATCGTGCTCGCGGAGCTGCTCCTCGGCGAGCGGCTGTTCCACGGCGCGAGCGAGTTCGAGACGATGCTCAACGTGATGAACGTGCGGCTCGGCGTGCTCGAGGCGCAGGAGCGCTCTCTGCCGCCCGGGATCGTCACCATCCTGCGCCGGGCCCTGCAGCGCGACCCCGCCGCGCGCCACACCTCCGCCGGCCAGCTCCAGCAGGCCCTCGCCGACTGGCTCTACACGCAGGGCCTCAGGGTGAGCAACGAGACGCTCGCCGCCTACCTCGCCGAGGAGGTCGCCCCGCACCTGCCGCCGCCCGCGCCCCCCGAGGAGGAGCCGGAGCTCCGCGACCCGCTGCCCACGCCAGCGTCCCCGCCCCCGCCCCCGCTCCGCGACTCGCGTCCGCTCGCGGCGGAGCTGCTGCCGGCCGCGCAGCTCGCCGACGGCAAGAGCGAGTACGTCGACGACGAGAGGACCGAGCAGCAGCCGGCGCCGCCGCTGCGCGCGGTCCCGTCGGACCTGCCCCCGACAGAGGAGCTCTCCTCGACGCGCCCCCGAGGACGCCCCGCGGTCGAGGTCGTGCACGGGATCGAGCAGCTCAGCATCGCGCCGGGGCACGCCGCGTACGAGCCCCCGCCCTACGAGCACCCGCCCGACGCGATCACGCTGGACGAGGACTCGGCGCTCCAGCTGGCCTCGATGGTGATCGCCGGGCCGCAGGCCGCCGGCCACGCGGTCCGCGCCGGCGACGAGGAGGACACGGATCTCGAGCTGACGCCGCTGCGAGCCTCCGGCGATGCCGTCCTCGCCGGGCGGCCGGCCTTCGAGATGCCGGCCGTCGACGAGGAGTCGTCGCTGAGGCTCGCGGCGCCGCCGCCGAAGGCGCCCCTGGTCGCGAAGGAGTCGATCGAGCTCGCGCTGCCGCCACCGAAGGCGCCGAGGTTCGAGCTCGAGCTGCCTGCCGTCGAGGAGGAGGAGTCGCTCAAGCTCGAGCTGCCCACCCCGGCGACGGGTCTGGCGCGGACCGGACCCGCCCCGGCAGGGAGCAAGGCCGTGGAGCCGCCTCGCCCGCGGCCCCGGAGGGAGATCGTCGAGGTCGATCAGCCCTGGCTGGCGAGCTTCCTCGCCAGCGGGCAGCTCGGCGAGGAGGCGACCTGGACGGCGAGCGCGGCGGCCCGGAGCTGGGAGCTCACGAAGACCACGGCGGCGCGGGTCCTCCTGGAGCTCCTCGCGGCCCGCGCGGCCGGTCTCCTCGTCCTCCGCGGGCCGGCGTTCACCGGCAAGCTCGCGCGCTCGCTCGAGACGGTCGCGCGCATCCAGCGCGAGTACGCGGCGGCCACCGACTGGACGCCGGAGGAGTCGCGTCTCTGTCTCGTCGAGCTCGAGGCCGGCGAGGCCACGCTCGCCAACGCGGACCGCAGCGAGGAGACCCTGCTCGCCTATCTCAGCCGGGTCGGCGTCATGAGCGAGAGCCAGCTCGGCGCCGCGCTGATGCGGAGCCCGCAGCTCAAGCCCATCGCCGCCGTGCTCGCGGCCGGGTTGATCGTGCCGCTGCAGCTCTCGCGGCACGTGACGTCCTTCGTCACCTTCTCGCTCCTCGAGACCTTCGGCTGGCTGCGCGGCGAGGCCGCCTTCTACCCCGGGCTGCGCTGCCCGACCGGCGCGTTCCCGACGGGCTATCGCTCGGTCCCGCTGGTGACCAAGGGCATCTCGCACCTCGAGGAGCCCGCGCTCGACGAGCTGCTCCGCCGCCACGGGCAGCGGCGCCTGGCGGCGGTGCCGAGGCCGCCGCTGCGCCTCGACGATCCGTCACTCGCCCTGATCCGCGAGGCCTTCGCGACGCCGCGGCCGCTGGAGCAGGGGCTGGCGCCGCTCCTCGCGCGTGGGGACCGCCTGCGGCTCAAGCAGGGGCTGCACCTGCTCCTCGAGGCTGGCGTGCTGGTCGCGCGGTGATCGCGCCGCGGACCAGGATCGCCGGTCGCTGATCCAGGTCAGCGTTCACGATTCCCGAACGGTCCTGATCGGGAATCGCGCCCGGTCATCTAGTACCCCGTCACAGCGGTTTTGATTGATTCGCGCCGTCATCGCGACCGGCCCGTAGCGCTGTCGTCGCGCACCCGAACCGGGGCCCGCCTCGCTCGCTCAAGCGAGCCGCAAGCAAGCGCGCACTTGCGCGCGCTCGTCCTCGGCGCAGCTCTCGCGCGCAGCCGTCTCCGCACGGCCTCGCAGCGCGGGATGGATACGCGGCGACACCCAGGCGCGCAGGCTCGCGACTCACGTCGAGATCGCCCCGAACAAAAAAATGAGCGGCTCGCTTGAGGGGGCGAGGCGCGCGGCGAAGCCGCGGCCCAGGCTGCGTGGCAACTTCCCGTTCTGCGATAGCCAACCGATCAAAACCGCTGTGACGCGGTACTAGATGAGCCCGCAGTCCTTCGCCTGCTGCGTGCAGTAGGGTTTGCAGCAGGTCGCGCAGGCCTGCGAGGTGGTGTCGGCGCAGGAGCTCTTGCAGGCGCCCTTCACGGCGGCGTCGAGGCAGGCCTCCAGCGCGCCGTACTGGTAGGCGCCGACGTCGGTGCCCTTGCTGGTGCAGACGCCGTAGCAGTCGAGGTCGTTGGCCGGGCACTTGTCGAAGCAGGCGTAGATCTGGGAGCAGCTATAGACGAAGCCGCAGGCCGCGTAGGGCGTCGTGCAGGCGCCGTCGAGACAGGCGGCGCAGGCCTGGCTCGCCTGGTTTGCGCAGGCCGTGGCGCAGGTCCCTTTGATCGCGCTCTCGTCGCACAGGTTGACGGCGTCGAAGTCCTTCTGCGCCTGCGCGGTGCCCTTGCCGATGCAGGCGAGGTAGCAGGCGTCGTCGCCGTCCTTGCAGGCGGCCTTGCCGATGCAGAGGAAGATGTCGGTGCAGCTCGCGCTGCCGGTGGGGA
>JAKLHH010000828.1 GCA_022710245.1 Myxococcota bacterium | reverse complement strand
AGGCCCCCTGCGCGTAGATCGCCACCATGCCGTTGCCGAGTGGGCTGGAGTCGGCGAAGGCCGAGACCACCAGCTCCTTCTTGCCGTCCTGGTTCAGGTCGGCCGCCATCACGAAGGCGGGCTTCTCCGGGTTGAGCTCGACCTCGTAGCTCTTGAACGAGACCGGCAGCGGCGGGACGGGCTTGGCGCCGGCGTCCCCCTTCGCGTCGCCTGGCGACTTCGCCCTGTCGGCGGCCCCGAGGTCCAGGGCCGCGCGGTCAGCGCCCGCTGCGGATTGGTCGCGCTGCGCCACGGCGTCGCCGCGTACGCCGGAGTCGGCGGTGGGGGCGTCGGTGCGTGGGGTGTTGCTGTCGCTGCCGCAGCCGGCCAGGAGCCAGCAGAGCGTCAGGAGGTGCCCGCGACACGAAGAAGAGCGACTGTGCATGTCCTCACCTGTGGTTGTCCTGCAGGTAGGTGGCCAGCGCTCCCACCTCGTCGCAGGGTTTCCGGCCTGCGTGGGTCCGCTGCGCGCTGTAGCTCGACGTCGGCCGGGACGGAGCCGGAGGGCGAGGCCGTCAGGGAGCGGCGCAGATCCAGGCGGGGGCGATGATCCCGCTCCAGGCGTCCTCGCCCGTGCCGGTGGCGAAGTTCTTCGCCGCCACCATCTTCACCCGCCTCGGCTGAGCGCGACGCCGCCGGGAGACCATAGCGCCGCCACGCTCGCCGCGAGGGCGAGGAGCCGCTCTCGGGCCGCGAGCAGCAGACTCGGCGGCTCGGGCCACTGCTCGAGGACGGCGCTGCCACGGAAGCCGCGGGCCGCGAGCCGCTCGAGGAGCCCGACCAGGCCGCGCTCGTCGCGGGCAGCCGGCCCGGTGAAGAGCGGCAGGTGGCTGTCCGCGTCGCCCCGGTTCTCATGCAGGTGGAGGTGGAGGATGGGGACCTCCGCGTCGAGGCGGTCGACGAAGGCCAGGTAGTCGTTGCGCGTCGCCGCGCAGAGGTTGGCGTGCCCGAGGTCGAGGCAGACCCCCACCCGCACTCCCGGCGGCAGGCCCGCGACCCGCAGCGCGCGGAAGCAGGCGCTCACCTCCTCGGGCCCGGTGAGGACCGTGTTCTCGAGGGCGAGGTCGAGGCCGCGCTCCTCGAGCCGCGGCCAGAGCGGCGCCAGGGCGCGCGCGAAGGCCGCCGCTCCCTCCTCGAGGAGCAGGTGCGTGCAGAGCAGGCCCGCGCCGAGCTCCGCCGCGAAGTCGAGCTCCTCGAGGAGCAGCCGCGCGCCCGCCGGGTGGAGCGGGCTGGCGGCGAGCGAGGCGTGCACCGAGAGCCGCACGTCGTGCGCCCGGGCCGCCTCGCGTAGCTCCCGGCGCTCGCCCGGCGTGACCTCGCTGGCCGACCTGCCCGCGCCGCTCGCCTTCGGATCCGGGAACCACTCGAAGGCGTCGAAGCCGTGCTGGAGCGCGAAGGCGAAGGGCAGCTCCCACGGCTCCGCCGAGCTGGCGCTCTGGTTGCCGACGCGGAGCCAGCCCGGATCAGGCACGGCCTTCGAGCCCGACCTGCGGCCGCGACTGCACCACGAGGAAGCGCTCCCCCGCGCAGGTGCCCTCGATGTCCTGCGGGCCGCCCAGCGCCTCCTCGACGGTGAGGGCCACCCGCGCGATGCCGCGGAGGAGCTCCTTCCGCCGCCGCTCGTCCCAGACCAGCGCCTCGCTCCGGTAGTCGAGGAGGACCGGCCGAGGCGCGGGGAGGATGACGCTGTCGTAGAGCCCGGCGCCGGCGTAGTCGGCGAGGTCCTCGCCGCTCGAGTCGGAGCGGAAGATCAGCCCCGAGCCGTAGAGGCCGAGGCTCTTGCTGGGGAAGCTGAGGAGGCGCGGCTCCAGGGCCTCGCCGCCGTCCTTCTTGCAGGTGAAGCCGAGCGCGCGGCCGGGGTAGTTGCCGACGAGCGTCTCGCCGAGTCCGAGCACCACCTCGGCGTAGAGCTCGTCGCGCGCGCCGCTGACCGGGCTGACGGTGTGGATGACGAAGCTCTGCTCGACGGGGTCGACGCGCTGGATGAGGACGGCCATGCGGAGGTCGCCGTCCGCCAGGCCGCGCCTCCGGCGGCTGCGGCAGGCCCGCTCGCTCCAGATCGAGGCCCAGACCTGACGGATGCAGCCCCAGGCGTCCTCCCAGCGCTCGGGCCAGGGCAGCCCGGCCGCGTCCATCGCCGCGCGCAGCGCGGCCGGCAGCTCGTCGGACGGCGCGAGCTCGAGCAGGCACCGGCGGAGCTCTTCCAGCGTCGGCGCGGTCGGCGTCTCTGCTCCGTCGAGCCCGGCGACCAGGCTCGCGTAGCGCCCGGCCAGCGCGCGGTTGCGCGGCTCGGCGAGGACGCGCTCCATGGTCCCGAAGGGAAGCGCCACCGAGCGCGGGAGCTCGATCCAGGCGGGGAGGCGACCGCGCAGGCGCGCGAGCCCGAGCGACTTGCCGCCGAGGACGTTGCCCTCTGCCGCGGAGCGTCTCGAGGACGCGAGCAGGGCAACTTGCTCCTCGAAGGCCTCCTCGCCGAGGACCAGCGCGCCCGGCGACGGACGCCGGGCCGCTGCGCTCCGCGCCCTCCGCGGAGCCCCCGTGGCAGGGCCCCGGTCCTCGCGCGGCGTGCCCTCCGCGATCGCCACCTCGCCGGCGGCTGTCACCTCGAGGCTGAGCCAGGCGCCGCGGCGCGCGCGAAGCCCCTCGAGCAGCCCGGCGTCGTGACAGGTGGCGAAGAGGAGACCGGCGTTGCGGGCGCGCACGGCGAGGTGCGAGACGAGATCCACCGAGGCCGGGGTGAGGACGGCGGTGACCCACTCGGGCACCTCCTCGTCGCCGTGCGCCGAGTCCGCCAGCACCACGGTCGGTCGCTCGCGGCGCCCCTCGAGGTCGCGCAGGGCGGCCACCACCTCGAGCGCCCCGCTGGCCCGGCCCGGGCTGACCACCTGCCACTTGCCGAGCGCGGCCTCCTGCCGCAGCAGCGCCGAGAGGTGCCTGAGGAGCGTGGCCACGACCAGCTCGAGCCCGCCGCGGACCACCTCCTCGGTGAAGAGCTCGATGGTCCAGCGGTCGGCGTGAAGCGCCTCGCCGAGGAGCTCGGCCCGGGGCTGCAGCGACCGGTAGCGTCGGTCGACCAGCCCCGCCAGCGTCCGCGCCAGCCGCTCCAGCACCGCCTGGCCGTGCAGCGCCTGCTCGCGGCCGCCGTCCGCCCCGAGCCACTGCCAGTGCGCGAGGCAGAGCGCGAGCTCGGGGTCGCCGCAGGAGAGGCAGAGGCTCTCGAGGGTGAGCCGCAGCAGCGCCACCCACTCCCCGCGCTCGCGCGGCAGGTGGAGGTCACGCTCCACCACGCCGCGCAGCGTCGCCTCGAGCGCGAGGTCGAGGGAGAGGAGGTCGCGCGCCTCGCCGCCGGCGCCGAGCCGGGCCGCCAGCCGCTCGCGGACCTCCTTGACCTCGCCGGCGAGCTGCACCACGTGGGCCCCGCCCTCGAGGTCTCGCCAGAGGGTCTGCAGCGCGCGCCGCGTCTCCTCGTCGAGGCTGGGCCAGGCGGCCCCGGTCGCCGCGCCGAGGTCGGTGGCAGAGTGGACGGCCTTCAGCACGCCGAGGAAGCGGCTGAACTCCTCGAGCAGCGCGTGCTTGAGGTGGGGCTGAAAGGTGGGCTCGGCGCGGATCGGCCGCTCGTAGGAGCCCAGGCGCTCCCGCGTCACGCCGCGCGCCTCGAGGCTGCTCCAGAAGACCTCGCGGCGGCCGTCGGCCGCGAGGAAGGCGAGGTACGCCTCGCAGATGGCGAGGTCATCGGGGGTGGCGTTGTTGTGGAGCTTCTGGTGCCACTCCTCGAGGAAGGTGCCGGAGACCTCCTTCAGATCGCGCCGGTGCATGATCTGCAGGATCTCGTCGCGGACGCGCTGCCCATCGCCTCCGCGCCCGACCGTCGTGAGCAGCAGGCGGATCAGCTCGCGCTCCTCGCGCTGCGCCAGGTAGCGGCCCGCCAGCGCGCGCGTCAGGCGGTCCTGCGAGTGCGAGAGCTCGCGCGGCTTGGTGTTGTAGTTGCGCTGCCAGTCGAGCTGCCTCAGGGCCGAATACCGCAGCCACACATAGAGCAGCGCCAGGCCTGCGGGGTCCCCCGGCACCCGGTCCAGCAGATCGTAGCAGAGGTTGAAACGGTGCATGAGCGTCCAGGAGTGGCCACCCATCTCCCGATCGATGATCTCGTCGGCCAGCTGGGTGAGGCGGGCATGGCCCAAGTCCGGCGCGCGGCCGCCGAGCTGCGCGAGGGGGACAAAGAAATTGCCGCCCCGCTCCTTCAACCAGCGCCCGGTATCGGCCTCCTGCAGCACAAAAACGATCCCAAGCGGCGCCTGGGATTGGTCCATGGTGAGCTCCAGGCGCTGCCTGCCGTGGTGAGGAAGGAAGGGGGTCCGGGCCGCCGACTCCTGCAACAAAACGG
>JAKLHH010000827.1 GCA_022710245.1 Myxococcota bacterium | reverse complement strand
GCGTCGGCGGTGGTCGCCAGGCCGAGCTTCTCGCCGTCGGGGCCGAGGTCGACCTCGAGCGAGAACTCCTGCACCTGCACCGAGCCGCCGCCCATCGGGTAGACGTAGTGCGTGCGCCCGTCGACGGTGGGGAGCAGCTCGACGTAGGAGAGCACCACGCGCCGCTCGCCCGCCGCCGGGATGGGGAAGATGCGCGCGCGGAAGGTGCGCCCGTCGATCCACTCGAGCAGCGCCGGGTCCACCGCCTGCCGGATCGACGCCTCGTAGGCCTCGTGCGCCTGCTTGCGCTCCACCACCTCGCCGTCGACGAGCGCGGTCCCCACCTGCAGGGCGAAGCGATCGACCGCCGCGCCCTCGGGGATGGTGAACCAGTAGTAGCCCTCGACGGGCGTGGTCGACGGGTTGAAGAAGCGCTGGTCGACGGTGGTGCGCGCCACGCCGTCGCGGACCATCACGCTGACGTTCTGCGCGCGGATCTCGAGCTCCTGCGGCGGCGCGCCGGGCCGGCCGCGGTCGATCGCGTAGACGCGGCCCGAGGCGGTGCCGCCCATCCCCGGCGCCAGGCGCCGGTCGGCCATGCCGCCGGTCCAGTCCTCCCAGAAGCTGACCGCGCTCACCTTCGGCTCACCGTCAGAGACGATGCGCGCGCGCTGCCCCGAGGTGACCTCGGCCCGGCCTCCCGGGGCCTCCACCACCGCGAGCCCGCGGGCCACGTAGACCTCCACCTCGCCGCCCGCGCGACGCAGGTCGAGCCCCGCGTCGCTCGCCGAGACCGTGATCTTGCCGGTCCGGTACTGCGCCGGCTCGCGGTCCCGCTGGGGCGCGTCGATCCAGACCTCGCCCATGGCCAGGCTGAGCCCCTGCGGGTCGAGCGTGAGCTCGGTGCCGTGGCGCAGGAAGACGCCGCTGCCGTCGTCGAGTCGGATCAGCGCGCGGTCCCCCGGACCGACGCGGACCGTGGTCCCGTGGCGGAGCAGCAGGCCGGCGATCGCCTGCACCGGCTGGCCGCCCGCGGCCTGCACGGTGACGTTGCCCGCCGCCAGCTCGACGCGCGAGGCGAGCGAGGAGGACTTCTTGGGTGGGTCACGATCGCAGCCATGCAGCGCGACCAGCAGCCCGCCGAGCAGGGCGATGGCGAGCGTGGAGATGACGAGCAGCCTGCGGCGCGAGCCTCTGCCAGATCTGGTCACATGACCCTCCCGCGTTGACAGTCCTCGAGTGTCGCCTCGTCGATCGCGGCAGCGTCGCCCGGCTGTCCGGACCTGGGCGACGCCACGATGTCTTTGACACCCGTCCAGCTTACAAATTGGTCAGCGATGAAAGTCGATCTTGCTCAGAGGCGCCGACCAAAGGCAAGCGCCACTCTCCGCCGCTCACTTGAGAGGGAAAGATTCGGCGATCGACTCGTAGACACTCCGACGAGGCTCGACGGGGGTGAATCTCCCGCGGATGGGGACACTCCCCCCAAGGCATGGCGCTGCGAGTTGCCACCCTGTCGGATTGCGCGGCGGTAGGCTGCCGGATCGACTGAGGCGAGGTATGGTTCGCGCCGGCCTGGTTGTTGCTAACACTGGTGAGCACAGTCGCAGTGAGGTTGACGATGCGATCGAGTGATGGACGGCTCCGGCCCCCCCCGATGCCTCGCGACGCGGTGAACAACCGCCGTCGACGGCGACGCCAGCCCGCCCAGCTGCGGATCGATCTGCTGCCGGTGGCGAACGAGGTCGGCGAGCTGCAGCTCGGCAGCGCGCGCTCGGGGGTGACGCTCGACCTCAACGAGACCGGCGTGCTCTGCTCGCGGGTCGGCTACCTCCCGCTGGGCGGGGTGGTCCGCGCCTTCCTGCGTCTCCCGGATGTGCCGGAGGAGCCCCTCGCGTGTTACGCCCGTGTGGTGCGTTGCGATCTGAACACCAACTCACCTGGCTATGGGCTGAAGTTCCTCGACCTGCCGCAGGCGGCGGCGCTCCGCCTCGCCCGCTTCAGTCAGCAGCGCCAGGCCGCCGCCCCGAGCTGGATGTACCGGTTCGCCTCCTAGCTCCCACTCCACCGCCCGCTCCTCCAGCCCTCTTCTTCTAACCTTCACAGCCACTTACGGGTAACGCATCGCGCTGGCGCGCGCTTCGGGAAGACTGTCTCTCCAGGTCAGTAGAACCAGGAAAAGCGCCAGGGAGAGACCGATGGACGCCCGCCTCCTCACCATCACCGGCATGATCCTCTCGCTCGGCTTCATCGGCGGCGCTGTCCGCGCGTGCGGCACCATCGCGCGCTCGAGCTCCCGCGTCGGGAGCACGGCCGCTCGCTCCCTCGGCACGGCCCCGCGCTCGCTCCCACGGGTGGTCCCGCGGCTGGGCCCGGCCGCGCTGCGGGGTGGCGCCGCGGCCGAGGGCGCAGCGCTGCGCAGCGGCGTGCGCGTCGGCGCGGCCGGCGCGGTGGCTGACGATGCGGCGCGGGCCGGCCTCCGCGCGGGAGAGACGGCGGGCGAGGCCGGGCTCGGCGCCAGGGCGGGCGCCCGGGTCGGCGAAGGCGCGCGGGTGACGCCGACGCTGCCGCGGGCACGGCCCGCCTCGCACGTGAAGAGCGGGCTCGGCAAGGCCGCGGGGAACGCGGACGACGTCGTCGATCTCGTCGACGATGACGAGCGGTGAGGTGAGCGGCTGCTCTCGCAGCGGCGCGTGGACGACAGCCGACGGGTAGGAGCTCAGCTCGGAGACGACGACGAGGAGGCCGCTCCCTCCTCGAGAGAGCGGGGCTCCCGCGAGGGGCCGTCCCCCTGCCGGGGTGCGGAGGCCTGGCCCTGCACCGCGCGCGCGAAGAGCTGCAGGTACTCGAGCGCCGAGAAGATCGAGAACACGAGCGAGATATAGATCGTGTAGATCCCCACGGTGTGGAAGTTCACGTACTGCTGCGTGAAGATCACCGGGTAGGGGAAGTGCAGGATGAGGCAGAGCACGCCGGCCATCTGCAGCGCGGTCTTGTGCTTCGCGCGCTGGCGGGCGGCGATCACCAGCCCCTCCGAGGAGGCCACCGAGCGGAGCGCGGTGATGCTCAGCTCGCGCGCGAGGAGCAGGATGACGAGCCACGGCTCGATGCGGCCGAGCGGCACCATCCAGACCAGCGTCGCCATCACCAGCAACTTGTCCGCGAGCGGGTCGAGGAACTTGCCGAGCAGGCTCTCCTGCTTCCACCTGCGCGCGAGGTAGCCGTCGACGAAGTCGGTGGCCGCCGAGGCGGAGTAGAGCACTGCGGCGATGAAGCAGCGGAGCGGGCTGACGTTGTCGATATAGAAGAGCACCGCCGGGATGATCAGGATCCTGATCATCGTCAGGAGGTTGGGGATCGACGTCAGCTCTCGCTTGAGGTTACGCGCCACGGTCCTCGGCTCCCGGGAGCGGCATCCCGAGCTGGAGCAATAGCACGCCGGCACCGCTGAAGCCAACGTCGAGGACCCCGAGGCTGGGCTCGCGCCGCACCTCCCCAGGCACCGCCTTGCCCGTCCAGCCGAGGAGCTGCTCCAGGCGGACCCAGAGGCGAGCCTCCTCGGCCAGCGCGACGGTCACCGGGCGCCCGAGGCTGCGCAGCGCGACGAAGCCCGTCCCCCGCAGGTGGACGACGCCGGGCGCGGCCTCGCCCGCCGCGGGCAGGCGGCCGTTCTCCCAGCGCAGCTCCCCGCTGCAGGCGACCAGCTGGCTCTCCAGCAAGAAGAGGGACTCGTCCGCGAGGTGCAGGAGCTCGAGCTGCTGGCTCGCGGGACGGCAGAGGAGCACACCCTCGCCGCGCGCCTCGAGGAGCGGCACGCCGTCGCTGACGAAGGGGTCCGCCTCGGCCCCCTTGCGTCGGCGCAGCGCGGGGAACCAGTCGAGCCGCCCCCGCTCGAGGAGGAGCTGGTCGCGCCTGACGAGCGCCGACGCGCCAGCGAGCCGCACCACCAGCACCCCCTGCCGGAGGGCCGCGGTGGGGCCCTGCTCGATCCCCGGGAGCGCCAGCGCGGCGAGGCGCTCGGCCGCGCGCCGGCGAGCGGGGTCGGCGGGCGCGGAGCCCTCGACGAGGGTCACCGCGGGCCACGGCCCGGTCACGCGCGGCAGCGCCGGGGCCTGCGCGAGCTCCGTCGGGGACGTCGGGGTCGCGTCGGACGGCAGCGCGAGGGCGTCCGCGCTCTCTGGCGCCGCGGGCTCGCTCGCCTCGGTGCTCTCTGGCGCCGCGGGCTCGAAGCTGGCCTCGGTGCTCTCTGGCGCCGCGGGCTCGGAGCTCGCCTCGCTGCTCGCCGGCGCCGCGAGCTCGGAGCTCGCCTCGCTGCTCGCCGGCGCCGCGAGCTCGGAGCTTGCCTCGGTGCTCGCCGCCGCCTCCGGCTCCGCGCTGATGTCGTCGACCCCGGCGGGCCCGGGAGCGTCGCTCGCCGGCGCTGCGCCCTCCTCGGACCAGGCGGCG
>JAKLHH010000826.1 GCA_022710245.1 Myxococcota bacterium | reverse complement strand
CTCCGTGGAGAGCGAGCGCTTGCCCTTCAGCAGATCGGTGACCAGATCGGAGTAGCTCTCGCCGAGCTTCACCCGGCTCAGCGCGACCTCCCCCTCGGCGGTCTTGAGGACGAGG
This sequence comes from Myxococcota bacterium, assembly GCA_022710245.1. The sequence continues at coordinate 4,315 of JAKLHH010000826.1, read as the reverse complement.
TTCGCCTCGGACTTGCTGCGCGCCCAGTCGAGGAGGGAGAGCTGCTTGCCCACGCTCGCCTGCAGGGAGAAGCCCTGCTCGCTGGTCTGCTGGCTCGTGCGGCTGACCGCCACGCCGCTCTGCGCGCCCTTCGCGCTCAGCTCCGCGGCCCGCTTCGGGTCGAGGCGGACCAGCTCGTCGAAGGCCTTCGCGGCCTCGGGCTTCGAGAGGTCCAGCACCCAGCTGGTCTCCGCCTTCGCGGTCCGGGCGCGATCGAAGCGCGCGGAGAGCTCGGCCTGCGTCCAGCGGGTGACCCCGTCGACGACGCCCTGCGCCTTGCCGAGCAGCTCCTGCGCCTTGCCGGCGAGGGCTGGCGGCACGCTGCCGAGGCGGGTCCGCGCCAGCTCGGCGACGGAGACGCTGGCGCCGACATGGCCCGTGAGAGACGCGCCCGCCTGGCCCGCCTGGCTCCCGCAGAGCGAGACCAGCACCTTGTCACCGTCGAGGCGCCTCACCACCATCGAGGCCGCGCCGCTCCCCGAGAGCGACGCGCTGGCCGCGCCGCTCGCGTGCAGGGTGGCCAGGCCGCAGGCGGTGGGGCTCGCCCCGCGCGCGCTGCTGCTCGCGTCGTAGGCCACCTGGCCGTGACCATCGAGACGGAGCTCGGTGCCCGCGGGCAGGCTTCGCGCCACGGTGGCGCTCAGCTGGCTGGCCAGCTTCGGCTGCAGCGCCGCCCTGACCGCGGCCGGCAGGGTGTAGGGCGTGCTCACGGTGTAGCTGAGCGATCCGCTCGCGCTCCCGCCCGCCCGTCCGCCGGCGAGCGGCACGCTGAAGCTGGTCTGCCGCTGCAGGGTCCGGGTGAGCGGCGCCGGCTGGGCGCCCGCGGTGGAGACGGCGAGGATCAGGGTTGCGATGGTGAGGGCTTCCCCCAGAGCTTTGCAGGTCATGATGCTCCTCGGCGCGGTGCGTGCCGCTGGCGCGATCACACCGGGTCTCCCGGCGGGGGCGTCCGGGGGACCTGGTCGGGTACTGGACTGATGGTCGGGGGCTTCGATCAGGACACGGACCAGCCGGCCGGGAGGTGCAGGCGATCTGCCGAGGCAGCTGCTCCTGACCTCCACCCTCGCGTGACCTGCCCCGCGGCGGGGTGGGCGGCCGCCCGTGGACCTGCTAGAGTCCCGCGCCATGACGGTCGCGCTCCTCGGCTACGGGAAGTTCGGGCAGGCGCTCGGGGGCCTCCTCGACGAGGCCGGGCTCGCCTACCGCGCGCTCGACCCCTCGGCTGCCGTGCCGGAGCCGCGCCGGGCGGCCACCCTCGAGGCGCTGCTCGAGGGCGCCGAGCAGGTCGTCCTCGCCGTGCCGGTGCCGGCGATCCGCGAGGCGCTCGTCGCGCTGGCGCCGCACCTCGGCCCCGAGCAGCTCGTCCTCGACGTGGGGAGCGTCAAGGTCGGCCCCGCGCGCGCCATGGCCGAGGTGCTCGGCGAGCGGCTCTGGGCTCCGACCCACCCGCTCTTCGGCCCCACCAGCCTCGCGCACGGCGAGCGGCCGCTGCAGGTGATCGTCTGCTCGCACCCGCGCGCCCGCGCCGACGCGCAGGGCAGGGCCCGCCGCTTCTACGAGCGCCTCGGCTGCCGCGTCCTCGAGCTCGGCGCCGAGGAGCACGACCGCCTGATGGCGGAGACGCACGCGCTCACCTACTTCGTCGCCAAGGGCTTCCTCGACCTCGGCATCGAGCCGGCGGCCGAGTTCGCCCCTCCCTCGTTCCGCGCCATGGCGCGGACCATCGAGGCGGTGCGCTCCGACGCCGGTCACCTCTTCGCCGCCATCCACCGGCAGAACCCCTTCACCGCCGGGGTGCGGGCCCGGCTGCTGGAGGCGCTGCAGGCGGTGCACCGCCGTCTCGAGGAGGGCTCGGACGAGGACGAGGTCGCGGTGCCGCCGCCCGTGGTGGCCCCGACGAGCACGCGCGCGGGCGCCGAGCTCGACGAGGCGCGCCGCCTGATCGACGAGGTCGACCGCGAGCTCCTCGAGCTCCTCGCGCGCCGCGGGCGCCTCGCCGTCCGGGCCCTGGAGGCGAAGACGGCGCTCGGTCGGGGCGTGAAGGACGCCGAGCGGGAGCGGCAGCTCCTCGCCCGGCGTCGCGACTGGGGCCGGGAGGCCGGGCTCGACGACGAGCTCGTCGACGAGCTCTACGAAGTGATCTTGCGACACTCGCGCCGGCTGCAGGAGCAGCAGCGCGGTGCACCACCCCTAGCGAGTGAATGAGGTCGGTGATGATCCTCACCCTGGACTCAGCCGCCGTGGAGCAGGAGGTGCTCGCGGCGCTCGAGCGCGTCCTCGAGGCGCACCCCGGAGTCACCATCAAGCCCTACCGCTTCCAGGGCTCGAGCGACCAGGTCGTGGAGCTGCACCTGATCGGCGACACGCGGGTCATCCCGCAGGAGCGCCTCGAGCACCTGCGCGGCGTGCGCAGCGTGGTCCGCGTCTCGGCCAAGTACCGCCTGATCGGCCGCCCGCCGGGCACCCAGCGGGTCACCTGCTTCGAGTACAACGGCGTCCGCTTCGACGAGAGCAGCGTCAACATCTTCGCCGGGCTCTGCGCGGTCGACCGGCGCGAGCACGTCGCCGAGATGTTCCGCGCGCTCGCGGCCGCGGGGATCGTCACCACTCGCATGGGCGTCTACAAGCCGCGCACCAGCCCCTACGACTTCCAGGGGCTCGGCGCCGAGTGCCTGCCCTGGCTCTTCGAGCTCGCTGGCGAGCACGGCATCCGCGTCATCGCCATCGAGGTCTGCAACGAGCGCCAGCTCGACGAGGTGATCGCCGGCCTCGAGCGCGCCGGCCGCCCGACCGGGGTGATGCTGCAGATCGGCACGCGCAACGCGCAGAACTTCGAGCTGCTCAAGCAGGTCGGCCAGCAGCGCGAGCTCCCGGTGCTCTTCAAGCGCGGGATGGGCCTCACGCTGGAGGAGTCGCTCAACGCCTGCGAGTACATCGCCAGCGAGGGCAACTCGAAGATCGTCTTCGGCCTGCGTGGGGTGAAGAGCCACCTCGGCGAGCCGCACCGCAACCTGGTCGACTTCGCGCTGGTGCCGGTGGTCCGTCGCCTCACCTGCCTGCCGGTCTGCATCGACCCCTCGCACAGCGTCGGCCGCGCGAGCGTGGCGCCCGACGGGCTCCCGGACATCTGGCACGCCACGGGGCAGGGCATCATCGCCGGCGCCTCGATGGTGCTGGTCGAGTTCCACCCCCACCCGCAGGCCGCGGTCTGCGACGGTCACCAGGCGCTGACCCTGCCGCAGCTCCCGGTCTACGCCGAGTACGTGCGCCGTGTGCGCCGCGCCTACGAGGACGTGGCAGCCCTGACCGTGAACGGCCTGTAACGGCGGCCACAGGTGGTGGGGGTGTAGGCCCCCGCTGGGACCTCCGCTCTCCAGTCCCGGACCGTGCAAACCCCAGGATCATTACAATGTGTGGTGGCCCGGTGGTTGCAAACCCCAGGGCTCGAGACCTGAAACCGGAGGCTGCCCGTGCACGTGTCGCGTCAGACCACGACCACTGCACTCCTCGTCGCGCTGATCCTCGGGCATCTCGGCGCCTGCGGCGGGGGCGAGGGTCCGGATCCGGCGGGGGAGGGGGCGCGTGGAGCCGCGGCGGTGGGCGGTGATCAGGTCGGGCAGCCAGGAGCCGACCCGGAGCTGCAGGTGCGCCGCATCGACTGCAGCGCCGTCGACCCTGCCACCGACGCGGTCTTCCCCGAGGGGGGCTTCTCGCTCCACGCCGCGCTCACCAGCTCGCTGGCGAGCTGCGAGTACGCGCCGCGGGACGCGAGCTACGTGCTGACGGTGAGCCAGCTGCGCGTCTGGTTCCTCGAGGTCCGCGAGACCCTGCCGCTCTACGCGATGTACGACGAGGAGGCGCTGACCGTCAGCGACGCGGTGGACGCGCTCCACGTCTCGCGCCCGGCGTCCGGCGCGCTGGAGGTCTCGGAGTCGATCACCGCCCGCGTGGCGCTCCCCGACTCGCATGGGGTGAGCGAGCTGTGGCTGGTCTTCGCCGACCGGCCAGACGACGTGGTCGCCGAGCTGCAGACGGCCGACGGGCGCATCCTCCGCGCGAGCTGCACGATCAGCGCGTCGTGCACGGGCAGCGGCACCGCCGCGAAGGACGTCCCCACGAAGCAGGTCGCGGCGAACTGACGGCGCTCCCCCACGCGGCTGTGCCCCATGGAGGTCACCGCGACGGCGAGGATGGGCTCCCGCCCGTCGCGAGCGTCAGAACCACCCCGTCTGAATCTCAGACCCACCGGAGATGACACTCCGCACGTCCGTCGAGA
>JAKLHH010000825.1 GCA_022710245.1 Myxococcota bacterium | reverse complement strand
AACTCGACCGCGAGGCCCAGCCGTGGCCCTGTCGACCCTGTCGACCCCTGCCGACCGTCAGGGGCAGGGTGCGGGTTGCGCGACCCCCACCGGCGAACTACCATCTCCCCCCGACGGAGGGAGATGTGCGAGCTGCGGAGCTGCTCAGGCGACTGGACCAGCGGGGAGCGCTGCTCCTCGACGGTGGGCTCGGCACGCTGCTGATGGCGGCGGGGCTCGAGCCGGGCCGCGCCCCGGAGTGGTGGGTGCTGGAGCGCCCCGACGCCGTGCGCGAGGCGCACCGCGCCTACGTCGAGGCGGGGAGCGAGGTGATCCACGCCTGCTGCTTCGGCGGCTCGCCGGTCAAGCTGGAGGCGGCCGGGCTCGCCGGGCGCTGCCGCGAGGTGAACGCGCGGGCCGTGCAGCTCGCGCGGGAGGCGGCCGCGGGGCGGGCGCTCGTCGCCGGCGACGTGGGGCCGACCGGGCGCTTCCTGCCCCCGCTCGGGGACGCCACCCCCGAGCTCCTCGCCGCTGCCTACCGCGAGCAGGTGGAGGTGCTGGCGGGCGAGGGCGTCGATCTGATCTCGATCGAGACCATGATCGACCTCAGGGAGGCGCAGCTCGCGCTCGCGGCGGCGCTGGCGACGGGGCTCCCGGTCCTCTGCGCGCTCACCTTCGAGGCGCGCCCGCGCGGGGTCTTCACCATCATGGGCGATCGCCTGGAGCCGTCGCTGGCCGCCCTCGCCGCCGCCGGCGCGCACGCGGTGGGCTGCAACTGCTCGGTCACCTCCGAGCCGATGCTGAAGATGGTGCAGGCCGCACGTCCGGGGCTCACCGCGCCGATCGTCGCGCAGCCGAACGCCGGGCAGCCGCGGGTGACGCCCGAGGGGATCGTCTATGACGCCGACCCGGAGGCCTTCGCCGCCGACCTCCTGCGCATGGTCGAGGAGGGCGCGCGGCTGGTGGGCGGCTGCTGCGGCACCACCCCGGCCTTCATCGCCGCCGCGCGCGCGCGACTGGACGGGCGCGCGTGCGTGCTTCGATGAGCGAGCCGCAGGTGCTGGAGCTCGCGCTCCGCGTCCCTCGCCGCGAGGTGCTGCGCTACCTCGGCTACCCGCGCGGCCGGCGGCCGCGGCCGGCCATCGCGCGGCGCCTCGACGAGCTCTGGCCCGAGGCGAGCGGGCTCCTCCGCGCGCGCGGGGCGCTGCGCCTGGTGGATCGCGCCGCGGCCGAGGCGGCCGGGATGCCGCGGCCCAGCGAGCGGGTCGCGGTGGGCGCCTGCACGCTGGGGCCGGCGCTCGAGGCCGAGGGGGAGCGGCGTGGCGCGGCCGGCGACGCGCTGGACGCCCTGCTCCTCGACGCCTTCGGCTCCGCCGCGGCCGAGGCGGCGGCGGACGCGCTGGAGGCGCCGCTCTGTGCTCTCGCCCGCGCCGAGGGGCTGGCGCCCGAGCGGCGGGTGAGCCCCGGCTACGGCCGCTGGCCGGTCGCAGGGCAAGGGGCGCTGCTCGCGCTCCTCCCCGTGGACGCGCTCGGCCTCCGTCTCACCGACGGGCTGATGATGGTGCCCCGCAAGTCGGTGAGCTTCGCTGCCCGTCTTCGCGCCGGCGCCGCCGCGCGCGAGCGAGGCCAGACCCCCGCGGCGCACCGCTGCGCCGCCTGCACCCACGACCCCTGCCCCTACCGTCAGGCGGCGGCCGCGCCCGATGAAGAAGGAGGACCCTCGTGACGAGCCCCATCCTCGGCGAGCTCTCCGCCAAGCTCTACGCCGGCGACGCGCCCGGCGTCGTCGACCTCCTGCGCCGCGGCCTCGGAGGCGGGCTGCAGGCCTCCGTCCTCCTCGAGAGCGGCCTCCTCGCCGGCATGGACCAGGTCGGCCGCGACTTCAAGGCGGGCGAGCTGTTCATCCCCGAGATCATCGTCGCCGCGCGCGCCATGCACGCCGGCATCGAGGAGCTCAGGCCGCTCCTCACCGGCCGCGAGGGCCAGGGCGCCGGCACCGTCCTCCTCGGCACGGTCAAGGGAGACCTCCACGACATCGGCAAGAAGCTGGTCGCCGTGATGCTCGAGGGCGCGGGCTTCCGCGTCATCGACCTCGGGCACGACGTGGCGCCCGAGCGCTTCGTCGCCGCCATCGAGGAGCACCGGCCGCTGTTGGTGGGGCTCTCGGCGCTCCTCTCGACCACCATGCCGATGATGAAGACGACGCTGAAGGCCATCGAGGCGGCGGGGCTGGCCGGCCAGGTCAAGGTGATGATCGGCGGCGCGCCGGTGACGCGCGCCTTCGCCGGCGAGATCGGCGCGGACGGCTACGCGCCCGACGCGGTCACCGCCGTCGAGGAGGCGCGCGCGCTGCTGGGCGTGGCGACGCGGCCGGCGGGAGCATGAGCATGGCGGAGCTGAGCGGCCGCGAGCGCGTCCTCGCCAGCCTCGAGCACCGCGAGGCGGATCGTATCCCGATCGACTACTGGGCGGACCGCGAGGTGAGCGAGCGCCTGCGGGGCGCGCTGGGCGCCCCTGATCAGGAGGCGCTCCTCCGCCGGCTGCGGGTCGACCTCCGCTACGTGAGCGGACCGAGCGCGGAGGCCTACGCGCGCGCCGAGGCCCAGGCGGGTGATCCCGGCGCGATCAGCGTCGACCACTGGGGCGTCCCCCGGCAGCCGATGACCGTCGAGGGGGTCGACCGCGCCGGCCGCGCCTGGCGCTGGAGCTACCAGCACGTGGCGCGCCCTCCCCTCGAGGCGGCGACCAGCGTGGCCGAGCTGGAGGCGCACCCCTGGCCACGCGCCGACGCCTGGGACTACAGCGGCGTCGCCGACGAGTGCCGGCGCGCGCGAGAGAGCGGCTGCGCGGTGGTCCTCGGCGGCGATCGCCTCGACCGCACGGCGCAGCTGAAGCCCGCGACCTACCTGCGGGGCGTGGAGCAGTTCCTCTCCGACCTGCTCCTCGCGCCGGCCATGGCGAGCTGCCTCCTCGAGCACCTGGTCGCCTACTACCTCGACTATAACGAGCGCGTCTTCTGCGCCGCCGAGGGGCTGGTCGACCTCTTCTTCATGGGCGACGACATGGGGACCCAGACCGGCCCCTGGCTCAGCCCGCGCCTCTACCGCGCCTTCTTCAAGGAGAGCTTCCGGCGCTTCATCGAGCTCGCCCACCGCCACGGGATGCGGGTCATGTACCACACCTGCGGCGACGTGCGCGCGCTGATCCCGGACTTCATCGACTGCGGGCTCGACGTGCTGCAGTCGCTCCAGCCCGCGGCGATGGACCTCGCGGCGCTCAAGCGGGAGTACGGCAAGGACCTCGTCTTCCAGGGCGGCATCGACATCCAGGAGACGATGCCGAAGGGGAGCCCGGCGCAGGTCGCGGCGGAGGTGCAGGAGCGGGCGCGCACGCTCGGCCCGGGAGGCGGCTACATCTTCTGCACCGCGCACAACCTCCTGCCCGACGTGCCGACGGAGAACCTGCTCGCGCTGTTCGAGGCGTACCTGGAGCACGGCCACTACGCCTGAGGAGGACGTCCATGCTCGTCCGCAGAGCTCGCCCTTCATCGTGGAGCGTCCGGACGACGCCGGCAGGGCGAGTCGCAGCCGCGCTCCTCGCTGGCCTCGTCCTCGCCGGCTGCTCGAGGGACGAGCCTGCGCTGCCGTCCAGCACCGGGGCCGCGTCGCGGCCGGTCGCAGCGCCCGCCAGCCAGCCGGCCTCGGCGCCGACGACGGTGGAGTACGTGGCGAGGGTCGAGCGCCCGGGGGAGGCATACTTCGTCGACTCCAGCGCCGGCCTCGTGCACCTGAGGGACGGCCGCTTCAGCGTGATCCGCGCCCTCGGCCACGAGGTCCACACGGTCGCCGCCGGTCCGGGGGTCGTCTGGGCCGCGACGCTGGGAGGCGTCTATCAGCTCAAGAACGGCGAGACGAACCGGGTCGGTCTCTCCACCGAGACCGGCGGGGTCGAGCGTCTGGGCGCCGCCCCCGACGGCAGCGTCTGGACGGCGAGCTACCGCGGGATCGGGCACTACGCGGGCCAGGGCTGGACGCTGGACGAGAAGAGCCGCTTCGCCCAAGCGCACCTGGTGCGCGGGCTCGCGGTCGACGCCGTCGGCCGCGCCTGGGTGAGCACCTCGACGAAGCTCTTCCGGCGCGAGGGCGACAGCTGGCGCACGATCGACCCGGGCGAGCTGGTGGATGACCAGCCCTTCTTCGACGCGCTGGTCGCCGGCCGCGACCGCAGCCTCTACGTGTCGGTGAAGCGGGGGCTGCTTCGTTGGGATGGCAAGGCCTGGAGCAAGGTCGCGGGTCTCGCTGAGCGGCCGGACGTCTTCGCGGTGGCGCCCGACGGCCGCGTGCTCGCGGTCACCCACCTGAACACCGTCACCCTCGTCGATCGCGCGGGCGAGCGGACACCAGTCAAGCAGGCGGTCGCCGGCTTCCAGGCTGGGGCCGTGCGGAGGGTGGAGGCTGATGG
>JAKLHH010000824.1 GCA_022710245.1 Myxococcota bacterium | reverse complement strand
TTCCACTGGATGCGCCCGCGCCACATCGTGGTCGACCAGTTGAAGACCTTGATCGCCGACGGGATGGAGACCGCGTAGCTGAGCAGCGAGAACGTCACCGCGGCGTAGGTGCTCTGCCCGGCGACGAACATGTGGTGGCCCCAGACGAGGAAGCCGATCACCGCGATGGCGAGGCTGGAGCCGGCGACGAAGGAGTAGCCGAAGATGCGCCGGCGCGAGAAGCAGGTCACCACCTCGCTCACCACCGCCATCGCCGGCAGCACCATGATGTAGACCGCCGGGTGCGAGTAGAACCAGAAGAGGTGCTGGAAGAGGATGGGGTCGCCGCCGAGCGCGGGGTTGAAGATGCCCACCCCCCAGAGGCGCTCGATGGCGACCAGCGTCAGCGTGATGGCGAGGACCGGCGTCGCCAGCACCAGGATCAGGCTGGTCGCGTAGATCGCCCAGATGAAGAGCGGCAGCCGGAACCAGGTCATCCCCGGGGCGCGCCGCGTGTGCACGGTGACGATGAAGTTGAGCCCGGTGAAGATCGAGGAGAAGCCGGCGATGAAGACACCGATGACGAGGAGCACCACCGAGGAGGTGGCGTAGAGCGAGCTGTAGGGCGTGTAGAAGGTCCAGCCGGTGTCCACGCCGCCGACGACGATGGCCCAGAGCGCGACCAGGCCGCCGGCGATGAAGAGGTACCAGCTCGCCAGGTTGATGCGCGGGAAGGCGAGGTCGTCGGCGCCGATCATCAGCGGGACGAGGAAGTTCCCCAGCACCGCCGGGATGGAGGGGATGAGGAAGAACCAGACCATCACCGCGCCGTGCATGGTGAAGAGGCGGTTGTAGGTCTCGCGGGAGACGACGTCGGAGGCCGGCGTCAGGAGCTCGATCCGCATCAGCAGCGCCGCGGCGCCGCCGAGCATGAAGAAGAGCGTGATCGAGAGCATGTAGAGGATGGCGATCCGCTTGTGGTCCGTGGTGAGGAGCCAGGAGCGGATCGACCAGCCCGCCGCGAGGTAGCTCGGCGATCGCCCCGGACTCGGCGCCGTGGCCGTGCTCACGTCGCTCATCGCTGCCTCCCCTCCTCCGGCCAGCCGTCCCGGATGGATTTGATGAACTCGATCAGCTCGAAGATCTGCTCCTCGCCGAGCTGCCCCTTGTAGGTGGGCATCAGCGAGGGGGCCTGGTAGCCGGCGACGAGCTTCGCCTGCGGGTCGAGGATCGACTCGCGCAGGTACTGCTCGTCGGCGATGACGCGCTGGCCGTTGCGGAGCACCACCTCGCGGCCGTAGATCCCGTCCAGGCGCGGCGCGCGCACGGCGGCGCCCGGCAGGTGGCAGGCGTTGCAGCCGAGGCGGTAGAAGGCGCCCTTGCCCATCTGCGCGAGCGGCGCGCCCGGGGTGCCCGGCGTGCCGGGGACCGCGTCCACCGGCGAGCGCGCGCTCAGCCAGCGCTCGAACTCGACGGGCGGCAGCACCACCACCTCCCCGCGCATGTCCGAGTGCCCGGCCCCGCAGTACTGCGAGCACTCGAGGAGGTAGCGCCCGGGGCGCGTGGCCTCGAACCAGAGCGAGGTGTAGCGGCCGGGGACCACGTCCTGCTTCACGCGGAAGGCCGGCACGAAGAAGCTGTGCACCACGTCCTGCGAGTAGAGGAGCAGGCGCACCGGCTCGCCCGTCGGCACGTGCAGCGTGTCGATCTCCTGGCGGCCGCTCGCGTGGTGCACCTTCCACATCCACTGCTTGCCGACCACGTAGATGACCCGAGCGCCGGGCGGCGGGGTGGTCAGGTCGATGTAGACCACCGCCGCCCAGTAGAAGATCCCGAGCGCGATCAGCGCGGGGACGCCGATCCAGGTGGCCTCGAGGATCCAGCCGCGGCGCAGCCGGCGGCCGCGGCGCGCCTCCACCCCGGAGCGGTAGCGGATGCCGAAGAAGAAGATCATCCCGGCGATGACCAGCGTGAAGAAGGCGGAGACGCCGAGGAGGAGGTAGAAGACGCGGTCGACCCGCGGCGCCGCCGTCGAGGCCGCGGGCACCAGGCTCTCGCAGCGCGCCAGCGAGAGGCACAGCAGGGCGCTGCTCGCGTGGAGGGCGCGGGTCGCCCGGGACGGCCGACTCATCGCCGCCGCTCCGTCCCCGCCGGCTGGCTCGCGGGCTCGGCGCTCCCCTGCCGCTCGAGGAGGAGCTCCATCGCGCGGGCGATGGGGAGCTGGACCACGCCCGCCTCGCGGTCGATCCAGCGGTAGCCGTCGATGCGGAGCTGCTCCTGGCGGCGATAGGCAGCGAGGTCGCCGCCCGGGTTGACCCAGGCGCGGGCCGGCCCCGCGGCCGGGGGGAGCGGCCCCTCGGCGAGCACCGCCGAGCTCGGCCGGCGACCGACGGCGCGGAAGAGGGCCCAGACGCCGAGCTGGGTGAGCGCGATGACCAGGAGGAGCCCGATCCCGAGGAGCGCCAGCGTGCGCGCGTTGCTCCCCTCGGGCTGGTGCTCGTGGACCGCCGAGCGCTCCTCGGCCTCCTCGGGCCCGCGCCCGTCGTGATCGTGCCCGTCGTGGTCGCTCATGCCCCCACCTCCTGCGGTCGCCGCAGCGGGCCCGCCAGCCAGAGGAGCGCCGCCACCCAGAGCCCCCCGAGCCCGAGCGCGAGCGCCGCGGCGAGGAGCAGCGTCGCGCCGGGCTCGGCGCGCGGCCCCGCGGGCAGCACCATCCAGGCCGCGTCGAGGATCCGTCCGACGAGGACCACCAGCGCCACCGCGAGGAGCGCGGCGCGGCTGCGCTTCAGCCGGTGAAAGAGGAGCGCGAGGAAGGGCAGCGCGAAGCCGATCACGATGAGCGACCAGCCGAGGCCCCGCCACCCGCCGCGGATGCGCGGCTCGTACCAGGCGATCGTCTCCGGCGTGTTGCCGACCCAGGTGATGTAGCCCTGCGAGTAGGCGAGGTAGGCCTGCAACACCACCAGCGTCAGCAGCACCCCGCCCAGGTCGACCCGCAGCCCGCCTGGCTCCTCCGCCTTCGGGGCCGGCGCGGCGCCAGCCCAGAGGATGATCACCGCGAGCGCCGCGAGCCCCTGCACGACGAAGAGGTAGAGGCCGAAGACGCTCGAGTACCACTCGCCGACGAGCGAACCCACCCAGTCGATGGCGGCGAAGCCGGTCAGCACCGCGTGCGCGCAGGTGAGCCCGGCCGCCAGCCCGCGCAGGTGCGCCACGCTCGGCGCGCCTCGTCCGCCGCCCTCGCTGGTGAGCCGCGACCAGCGCTGCAGGAGGAGGCCGCCGACGAGCCAGACGAGGAGATAGATCGCCGCGCGGACGAGGAAGAAGCTCGCGTTCAGGTAGGGCGCCTTGTGCCGCAGCGCCCCGCTCGCGGCCGCCTCGGCGGGCCGCGACCAGGCGTAGAGGTGCTCGAGCCCGAAGGCGAGCGGCAGGAAGGCGAGCGCGACGAGGGGCAGCGTGCGGAGGAGCGCGCGCGCCGGCCGCTGCACGCCGCCGGCCCAGCGGCCCGGGATGAGGTAGGTCGTGGCGAGGAGCGAGAGCGCGCCGAGCGGGAGCGCCGCCCAGAGGAGGAAGGCGAAGAGGTAGCCGTGGAAGAAGGCGGCCGGCCGCGTCAGCCCGCCGAGCACGCCGGCGACGAGGCCGCCGAGCCCCACGAGGACGAGCAGGCCGATCGCGCCGCGACGCGTGCGCGCCCTCATCGTCCACCTCGGGTGCGCTCCAGCGCCTCGCGCTCGGCGGCCGGCACGTCCTCGAGGGTGCCCTGCTGCGAGAGCTGCAGCGCGCGCAGGTAGTGGATGAGCTCCCAGCGGAGCGCGGGGTCGCGCACGCGGCCGCCCTGCGGCGGCATCTTGCCGCGCCCGTGCATGATCACCTGGTGGACGGTGCGGTCGGAGAGTCCGCGCAGGCGCGCCGTGTGGTAGGAGGGCGGGCTCGGGTAGCCGCGCAGGACGACGATGCCCTTGCCGTAGCCCGAGTAGCCGTGGCAGGGCTGGCAGTAGATGCCGAAGCCCTCGCGGCCCCGCTCGAGCGCTGCGGCGGTGAGCGGCGGCGGCGCCGGCTCGCCCTCGGTGGCGGCCCCCCGCGCCACGACGCCCGGCAGCAGGTGGCGGTCCGCCGCGCCGTCCTCGAAGAAGCGGCTCTCCTCGTACGCCTGGTGCCGCGGCTGCACCACCATGTCCCCCTTCTTGCCGCACCCCACGAGCAGGACCGCTGCCAGGAACAGGGCAGTGAGGCTCATCCAGGGCCCGCCGCTCGTCCCGCTGCAGTCGTGGAAATCAACGATGAGGCGCGTGCGGGCTGTGCGGTGGCACGACATCATGGCCGCTCCGGCACCGGGCTCACCCTGAGCGGGGCGAGGCCCTCGAGGAAGGCACGCGTCGCCTCGACGTCCATCCCCGCCTCGTGCTCGAGGCAGAGGAAGAAGCGATCCACCGAGGCACGCTCGAACTCGGGCGCGTTGAAGATCGG
>JAKLHH010000823.1 GCA_022710245.1 Myxococcota bacterium | reverse complement strand
CGGTGATGAACCCCGCCACGTAGCAGAGGAGCGAGGCTCCGTTCTCGGTCAGGCCGATGGGCCGCGCAGCGGCGGCTGGATCAGGCGCGCCCGGTGACGCCACCGGGCCCGCGCCCGCGCCCGCAGCCGCTGCTGCGCCCGTGCCCGCTGCTGCTGCGCTGGACGAGCCGGGCGGGTCGCCCGGCGCGGCGGCCTCGATCCCCGTCGGAGTGCCACAGCGCGGGCAGAAACGATCGTCGACGGAGATGCCGCAGTGCTTGCAGAAGGCCATGAGGTCCCCTCCTGAGGATGAGCCCGCGGCATGCTACCACGGGCGGGACGGCTCGGTGCCAGCTGCCAGCAGAGTCTCGGCTGCCAGCAGAGTCTCGGCTTGAGCCACCCGCTCCGCGCTGCTAGGTTCGGCCGCATGATCACCACCGGCGACAGAGTGCTGGTAGGCATCTGCGGAGCCTCCGGCGTGCGCTATGGCGTGGAGACGTTGCGAGCCCTGGCGGCCGCCGGCCTCGAGACCCACCTGATCCTCAGCGAGTGGGCCGAGCGCGTGCTCCGCGAGGAGGGGCCCGCCGAGCCCGAGCAGGTGCGGGCCCTCGCGAGCGCCAGCTACTCGAACCGCGACCTCGCCGCGCCGCCCTCGAGCTCCTCGTTCGGGGCGCGCGGGATGGTGGTGATCCCGGCCACCGTGAAGACGGTCTCCGATCTGGCGAGCGCCCGCGCCGGCTCGCTGATCACCCGCGCGGCGGACAACCTGCTGCGCCTCAGGCGGCCGCTGGTCGTGGCCATCCGCGAGACGCCGCTGAGCGCGCCCTGCCTGGCGAACCTCACCGAGCTCGCGCGGGCGGGCGCGATCGTGCTCCCGCTCGCGCCCGGCTTCTACCACCGGCCGCAGGGCCTGCAGGACCTCTTCGACTTCATCAGCGGCAAGGTCCTCGACTGTCTCGGCGTCCCGCACCAGCTGGTGCCGCGCTGGTCGGGCAGCGGGCACACCGACCGCGAGGAGGGCCAGCCATGAGCCTGCGGGCCTGCCTCGAGCGCCTCCCCGAGCTCGTCCGCATCGAGCGGCCGGTCTCGCGCGAGCTGGAGCTCGCCGGCGTGCTCCACGCCCTCGGCGCGCGCCCCGCCCTCTTCTCCTCGGTGAAGGAGTCGCGCTTCCCCGTCGCTGGCAACCTCTTCGCGGGCAAGGAGCCGATCGCCCGCACCCTGGGGGTGCGGCCCGCCGAGCTGATCTCGCGCCTGGTGGCGGCGATCGAGCACCCGGCGCGGCCCGAGGTGGTGGAGCGCGCCCCCTGTCAGGAGGTGGTCCGGGAGCGGGTGGACCTCGGCGAGCTGCCGCTCCTCCTCCACTGCGCGGGCGACGGCGGCCCCTACATCAGCGCCGGCGTGGTGGTGGCGCGCCACCCGGTGCACGGGCAGAACCTCGACTTCCACCGGATGATGCAGGTCGGCGAGGATCGCCTGGCGGTGCGCGTCGTCGCCGGCCGCCACTTCGACCAGTACCTGCGCGACGCGCGGCGGATGCCGATCGCCCTCTGCCTCGGCAACGGCGCGAACGTCATGCTCGCTGCGGCCACCTCGGTGGCGCTCGGCCAGGACGAGCTCGAGCTCGCGGCGGCCCTCGAGCCGCTGCGCGTGGTGCGCGCCCGCACCTTCGACGCGCTGATCCCGGCGGACTGCGAGCTGGTCCTCGAGGGCGTCATCGACCTCGACGACCGCGTGCCCGAGGGGCCCTTCGTCGACCTCACCGGGACCTACGATCGCGTGCGCGAGGAGCCGGTCTTCACGGTCAAGGCCATCACGCACCGCGAGGGCGCGATCTGGCAGGCGCTCCTCCCCGGCGATCGCGAGCACCGGGTGATGATGGGCATGCCGCGCGAGCCCACCATCCTGCGCGAGGTTCGTCGCGCCGGGGTCGAGTGCCTCGACGTGCACATCAACCCGGGCGGCTGCTCGTGGCTGCACGCCATCGTGCAGATCGAGAAGCGGCGCGAGGACGACGGGCGCCGCGCGCTGGAGGCGGCCTTCCGCGGCCACCGCTCGCTGAAGCACGCGTTCGTCGTCGACCGCGACGTGGACCTCTATGACCCCGAGGCGGTGGAGTGGGCGATGGCGACGCGCTTCCAGGGCGACCGGGACCTGCTGGTCGTCGGCCGCGAGCCGGGCTCCAGCCTCGACCCCAGCGCCGAGGGCGACGAGAGCCTCACCTGCAAGGTCGGCTTCGACCTGACACGGCCCCTCGCCACCCAGGCCGGGGCGGGGAAGAGCTTCGAGCGCGCCGCCTTCCCCGCCGTCGACCTGGCGGACTACCTCGATCTCTCGAGCGCGGCGCGGCGGCGCTAGCAGAGGAGCCATGGACCTCACCTCCGAGGAGCAGGCGATGCTCGAGGGCGCTGCCGGGCGGGCGGCGCAGAAGAGCATGGAGATCCTCACGGCGCTCGGTGAGATCTACGGCGCGCGCCGCCTGGTGCCGGTCACCTCGGTGCAGATCGCCGGGGTCAGCTACGACAACCTGGGCGAGGCAGGCCTCGAGTTCCTGGCGGAGATGGCGGTCGACGGCCGCGCGCGCGTCCTCGCCACGCTCAACCCCGCCGGGATGGACGTGGAGCGCTTCGCCGCGCTCGGCATCGACGCGGCCTTCGCCGAGCGCCAGCGCGCGGTGCTCGCCGCCTTCACGCGGATGGGCGTCACCCCGACCTGCACCTGCACGCCGTACCTGGTCGGGAACCTGCCGCGCTTCGGCCAGCACCTGGCCTGGTCCGAGTCGAGCGCGGTCTGCTACGCGAACTCGGTCCTCGGCGCGCGCACGAACCGCGAGGGCGGCCCCTCCGCGCTCGCCGCCGCGCTCACCGGGCGCACGCCGGAGCACGGCCTGCACCTCGAGGACGCGCGCCGCCCCGAGGTCACCGTCGAGGTGGAGCCCGGGCTCGAGGAGCAGACGGACTTCGGCCTGCTCGGCGCGCTGGTGGGGCAGCGCCTCGGCCCGCGGATCCCGCTCCTGCGCGGCTGCGGTGAGCCCGGGCTCGAGGAGCTGAAGAGCCTCGCCGCCAGCCTCGCCACCTTCGGCGGCACGGCGATGTTCCACCTCGAGGGCGTCACGCCGGAGTGGGCGGACGGCCGCGGACGCACCGCGCCGACCGAGCTCCTGCGGGTGACCCGCGCGGAGCTCGAGCGCACCCGCGCGGTGCTCGAGAGCGGGACCGCGGCGGCGGCGGTGGACTTCGTCTCGGTCGGCTGCCCGCACCTCTCCCTGGACGAGCTGCGGCAGGTCGCCGAGGTCCTCGAGGGCCGCCGCGTGGTGCGCGAGACCTGGGTGCACCTCGCGCGGCCGCTCAAGCTGATGGCCGACCAGCTCGGCTACAGCGAGGCGATCGAGGCGGCCGGGGCGAAGCTCGCGTGCGACACCTGCATGGTGGTCGCGCCGATCGGCGGGCGCTTCCGCGGCCTCGCGACGGACTCCGCCAAGGCCGCCTACTACGCGCGCTCGAAGCACCGGCTGCCGGTGCTGCTCAGGCCCCTCGAGGCCTGCCTGCGCCTGGCGCTGGGAGAGGAGTGACCATGTCCGACCGCGGGGCCTCGGCGCGGGTGCTCCGGGGCAGGAAGATCGCCAAGGGGCGCGCCGCCGGCGAGGTGCTCCGCTCGCTCGCGCCCATCTCGTTCTTCGGCGGGGTCGACCCCGCGAGCGGCCTCGTCACCGAGCCTGGCCACCCGCTCGAGGGGCGCAGCGTGGCCGGCAAGGTGCTCGTCTTCCCGACGGGCAAGGGCTCGACGGTGGGCTCCTACACGCTCTACCGCCTGGCGCGGCAGGGCGTCGCCCCCGCGGCGATCGTGAACCGCGAGTGCGAGACGATCGTCGCGGTGGGCGCCATCATCGGCGGCATCCCTTGCGTGGACCACGTGGCGATCGAGGAGCTCGAGGACGGCGCGCGGGTCGAGGTCGACGCGGAGCAGGGGACGGTCACGCGGGTCGGGTGACGGCGCACTTGCTGGTCGCGGCAGCTGCGCATGACCTCCACCCGACCTGTGCGGCGACGCGGCGCCTCACTTCACCTTCACCTTGAGCTGCAGCGGGCAGGTGACGAGCGCGTGCTTGACGCCGGGGAAACGCCAGGCGCGCGCCGCCTCGAGGAGGCAGGCCTCCAGCTCCGGCTCGCGCGAGGTGGTCGCGAACGGGTCGACGTGCGGGCTGTCCCGCACCGCGCCGTCGCGGATCACCAGCTTGAGCGTCACGTATCCGTCGCGCCAGCTGGGGAGGTGCCGGGCGAAGCAGGCGTGGAGCTGATCGCCGGCGCGCAGGATCCCCTTCGTGACCTC
Source organism: Myxococcota bacterium (assembly GCA_022710245.1). Next base: position 152 of record JAKLHH010000823.1, on the reverse strand, counting down.
CGCCCGCGTCGCCCCCGTGACCTCGAGCTCGTTGATGAACAGCCCTCGCGGCTCGTCGGGCGCGGCGCTGCGCCGCGGGATGGGGCTCTCGCTGATGCGGATCGGCGCCTCGGGGGTGGAGGGGCGGACCTTGCCCACCGGTCCCAGCACCG
>JAKLHH010000822.1 GCA_022710245.1 Myxococcota bacterium | reverse complement strand
GTCCACCGACGGCACCAACTGCCTCGACGACGTGGCGACGATGAAGGCCCTCGACGACCTCTGCGCCGCGGGGATCAAGACCTACGTGGTCGGGCTCGGCGGCGCGCAGACCTACACCACGGTGCTGCAGCAGATGGCGCAGCACGGCTGCACGCAGCAGCCCTACGCCCCCACCGACCCGGCGGCGATCAAGAAGGCCTTCGCCGACATCTCCGGGGCCGTCGCGACCTGCACCTACGACGTCGACTGCGCGAAGATCCAGGACACCGGCCTGGTGAACTTCTACTTCGACGGCAAGGTGGTGCCGCGCACGACCAGCCACAGCGGCGGCTGGGACTGGACGACGACCTGCAAGGGCCAGACGGGCACCGGCGTGGTGGAGTTCTTCGGCGCCGAGTGCACCGCCATCAAGAGCGGCACGGTGAAGGCGATCGCGGCGAAGTTCGGCTGCAAGACGGAGATCGACTAGCCGCCGCTGGTTGTCTGCCCCTGCCCCCTCGGGTAATCTCCGCGCCATGGCGGACGGCTTCCGCACGCTGGTGGTGGCGAACCCGCGCTCGGCGAACGGCGCGCTGGGGCGGCGCTGGGGCGAGCTGGCGCGGATCATCGAGGCGCGCCTCGGCCCCTTCGAGCACCGCCTCACCGAGCGCCCCGCCGACGCCACGCTGCAGACGCGACGTGCGCTCGAGGGCGGCTACGAGATGGTGGTGGCGATGGGCGGCGACGGGACCATCAGCGAGGTCGTCGACGGCTTCTTCACCGAGGCGGGGCCGGTCCGCGAGGGCGCGGTCCTCGGCGTCCTGCCCTTCGGCACCGGCGGCGACTTCCGCAAGACCATCGGCGCGCCCAAGGAGCTCCCGCTCGGCGCCGCCAGCCTGCGCGGACGCCGCACCCGCCGCATCGACGTCGGGCGCCTGACCTACCTCACCCTCGAGAACGCCCCCGTCACGCGCCACTTCGTGAACATCGCCAGCTTCGGCATCGGCGGCCTCGTCGACCAGCTCGTCAACGCGAGCTCGAAGGCGCTCGGCGGCCGCGTCTCCTTCGCCTGGGCCACCGTGCGCGCGGTGCGCCGCTACCGCCCGCAGCGCGTGCGCCTGCGCCTCGACGACGGCGAGGCGCGCGAGGTGCTGGTGCAGAGCGTCGCCGTCGCCAACGGCCGCTACTTCGGCGGCGGCATGCAGATCGCGCCGCACGCGCTCCTCGACGACGGGCGCTTCGACGTGGTCTCGCTGCCGCCGATGGGGCTCCTCGACCTCGCGCTCCGCGGCGGTCGCATCTACCGGGGCACGCACCTCACGCTCCCCGGCGTCAGCGAGGAGCGCGCGTCGCGCGTCGAGGCCGTCCCCGTCGACCCGGCCGAGCACGTCCTGCTCGACGTCGACGGCGAGGTGCCGGGCATGCTGCCCGCCCTCTTCGAGAACCTCCCCGGAGCCTTGCTCCTCAAGATCCCCGAGCCCGCGCCATGACGGACCGTGCCCCGACGCCCTACCCGGCGCTCCACGAGCGCTGGTTCCTGCAGCTGCCGATCGCCGCGGCCAGCGGCTGCCTGCTCTTCCTCGCCTGCGCGACCTTCGACATCTGGCCGCTCGCCTACATCGGCTTCGTGCCGCTGCTGCTCAGCACGCGCCGCACGCGCCCGCGCGGCGCCTTCTTCTGGGGCTGGATGACCGGCCTCGCCGCCAACGCGGGCGGCTTCTACTGGATCACCAACCTGCTGCAGCGCTTCGGTCACATCCCGAGGCTCCCCTCGATCTTCCTCTTCTCGCTCCTCGCCGCCTACCAGGGGCTGCACTTCGGTGTGTTCCTCTACATCGTGCGGCGCCTCCGCGGCGGCGCGCGCCGCAAGGGCGCTGCCCCGCTCGAGCCCGAGCTCGCCGGCCGCGTGCACGCGCGGCTGCCGATGACGCTCCTCGCGCCGGTGGTGATGACCGGGCTCGAGCTGCTGATGCCCTTCATCTTCCCCTGGTACCTCGCCATCACGCAGGCCTGGGTGGTCCCGGTCATCCAGATCGCCGACCTCACCGGCCCGCTCGGGGTCACCTTCCTGCTGATGATGGTCAACGGGATGGTGGTCGACCTGATCGAGGCGCGCCTCGAGAAGCGCCCCTTCCCGCTCCGCCCGCTCGTCGCCGGCGCGGTGGCGATCGCGCTCGTCCTCGGCTACGGCCAGCTGCGCCTGCACCAGGTGCGCAAGGAGTGGGCGGCGGCGCCGAAGGTCAAGGTCGGCATCGTGCAAGCGAACATCGGCATCGTCGAGAAGCACCGCCGCGAGCTCGCCGCGGCGCACCTCAGGCTGCACCAGGACGAGAGCCGCAAGCTGATCGAGCAGGGCGCCGAGCTGATCGTCTGGCCGGAGTCGTCCTACCCCTACGCCTACGAGCGCTCGATGACGCGCGACTACCCGCCCGGGCACCCCTTCCGCGCCATCACCGGGATCACCACGCCGCTCCTCTTCGGCGCCATCAGCTACGCGGCCGGCGAGGAGTACCCCTACAACACGGCGTTCATGATGGAGCCGGACGGCAAGCTGACCGGCCGCTTCGACAAGAACTACCTGCTCGTCTTCGGCGAGTACATCCCCTTCTACAAGACGTTCCCGCAGTTCAAGAAGTGGTTCCCGGCGGCCTCGCACTTCGCGCACGGGACCGAGGTCACCACCTTCCCCTTCCGCGACTGGAAGCTCGGCCCGCTCATCTGCTACGAGGACATCATCCCCACCTTCGGGCGGCGGATCTCGGAGCTCTCGCCGAACCTCCTCGTCAACATCACCAACGACGCCTGGTTCGGCCAGACCTCGGAGCCCTACGAGCACCTCGCGCTCGCGGTCTACCGCTCCGTCGAGCACCGCCTCGGGATGGTGCGCGCGGTCAACACCGGCGTCAGCGCGTTCATCGACTCGAGCGGCAAGCTCTACGAGCAGAGCAAGAGCTGCGACCCGGTGATCACGCCGGGCGTGCCGCCGGTCGGGCTGCTGGCGCCGATCGCCATGCTCCCGGCGAAGCGGACCGTCTACGCGGTGGTCGGTGACCTCTTCGGCGGCCTCTGCCTGGCCGGCACCGTGCTGCTCCTCGTGCTCGGGCGGCGGCTGCGGGCGTCGGTGGGCGTGGGGCCCGCGGCGGCTGGCGGGGCCTCGGGGGAGGCGCCGGGCGAGAGCTCGGGCTCCGGCGGCAAGCGGGGCAAGCGGGGCAAGCGGCGCAGGTAGGGCGCTCGCGACGTGACCGACTTCACGCCAGCCCGGTCCGCTCGGCGGGCGGGCGGCAGTATCCCTCTGGATCCCCTAGACGCTTGGATCGGCGCCGGTTTCGTGATATGCCCGGCGCCATGAGGACCCCCTTGCGACCCCTTTGCACGACCCTCGTCCTGGCCTCCCTGGCCCTCGGCGTCCCGGCCCGCGCCCAGCAGGCACCGCGCGCGCTCCCCGTGCCGGTCCACCCGGACACGCTGCCGACGCTGCACCAGATGTGGCTGCTGCCGGCCTCCCTGGCGCCGCTGGTGACCAACACCTACGCGCCGCGGCTGGCGCTCGCGGGGATGCTCCTCTACGTCTTTGATCACCACGGCCGCCGCCTCGCTGCCGTCGAGGCGAGCTCGGGCAAGGTGGTCTGGCACCAGCCGGTGCCGGCCGCCTCCGACCGCGCCTTCTCGGTGACCCCGATGGTGGCCGGCGACCGCGTGATCGTGGCCAACGACGGGCACGTCTACGCCTTCGAGGCGCTGACCGGCAAGCCGCTCTGGGACGTGCGGACGAAGGGCGTGGCGATGAACGGCGTCGCGCGCTCGAAGCACCGCGTCTTCGTCCCCTGGGCGACGGTCGCCGGCGCCGTGGAGCAGCCCGGCATCCACCTCTGGGCGATCGACGGCCGCCGCGGCCGCGTCGAGTGGACCAAGAAGCTCCCCGGCGCGCTCGCCTACGTCTTCGGCGATCCGGACGGCGCCTACTACGTGGCCGACACCGGCGTCGTCCTCGCGATGAGCCCCGATCGCGGTGACCCCAAGTGGCAGCTCCGCGTGAACGGCGAGGTCCTCACCCCGCCGATCCTCTCCAAGGGCAAGCTCTACGTCACCACGCTCCGCCAGAAGGCGGGCTGGACCGGGACCGGGATCAGCGTCGTCGACCTGGCCAAGGGCAAGCTCCTCTGGGAGACCAAGCTCTCCACCACGATGGTCGACAAGTTCATCCACGAGGGTGAGCTCTACACCGTCGAGGGGAGCGGCGTGCTGACCCGCTTCGACGCGGCCGGCAAGCGCACGCTCGAGCTCCCGCTCAACTTCGGCGACGAGCCGACCTCGCTGCGCGCCACCGCGGTCGGCACCCGCGTCTTCGTCTTCTCGCACCACGCCGACGGCAGCGGCTACGTGCGCCTGGTCGACCTGGAGAAGAAGAAGGTCCTCGCCACCGCGAACGCGCTCGACATGCCGGCGCGCGCGCTGCTGCCCGCGGCGAAGATGCTCTTCCTCGACGGTGAGG
>JAKLHH010000821.1 GCA_022710245.1 Myxococcota bacterium | reverse complement strand
AGGGACCTCGCCCCCGTCGAGCGACCTCCAGGCCCGGGACGCCCAGGTCAAGGCCACCCTCTTGCGCTACGGCAACCACGACCACGCGACCCGGAGCGCGTCCTGGGAGGGTGCGCTGACCCGGGAGCTTCCGGCGTCGCTCTACCGGTCGGCCAGACCGAGCTTCTGGACGAGCGCTCCCTGGCCTGCCATCGGGCCTGAGGTGACTGGCCTCAGCCAGCCGATCCCGGCCCAGGAGCGCGCCAGGGCGCTCGGCGTGCCCTGACCGCCCCTGGACTCAGGCCGCGGGCCCGAAGGAGAGGATCAGGTAGCCGCCCGACTTCTCGTCCTTCTGCAGCTCGAGGAGGCCCTGCTTCTGGGCGTCCTCGAGGAGCTGGTTGAAGGTGCGGTAGCCGTAGAAGGTCTCCGAGAAGTTCGGCCGCTTGCGCTTCAGGGTCTGCTTGACCATCGAGCCCCAGAGGTTGTCCTCGCGCTCGCGGAAGAGCGCCTCGACCGTGTCGAGCACGATCTCGATCGCCTCCTCCTTGCGGCCGACCTCGTCGGCGGCCTGCGGCTGCGGCCCCGCCTCGGGCTCGGCGGTCGCCACCTCGCCGCTCGCCGAGGCGGAGAGCGCAGGCGAGGAGGCGTGGCCGGCGGACGCGCTCGGCGGCGCGGCCGGGGCGGCGCCCGCGGGCGCTGCTGCAGCGGCGAGCTCCTCGCGCTTGCCCTCGCGCTCGGCCTCCTTGCGGCCGCTGCGGCGCGGGGGCGACTTCGTGCGGCCCTTGCCGCGCGCGGCCTCGGCCTTGGCGAGCGCTCGCTTCTCGCGCACCAGGTCGTCGTAGTAGATGAACTCGTCGCAGTTCTCGATCAGCAGGTCGCTCGACGACTTCTTCACGCCGAGGCCGATCACCTTCTTGTCGTTCTCGCGCAGCTTGCTGACCAGCGGCGAGAAGTCGCTGTCGCCCGAGATGATGACGAACATGTCGACGTGCGACTTGGTGTAGCAGAGGTCGAGCGCGTCGACGACGAGGCGGATGTCGGCGGAGTTCTTCCCCGAGTAGGAGACGTGCGGGATCTCGATCAGCTCGAAGGCCGCCTCGTGCATCGGCCGCTTGGAGGACTTGTAGCGCTCCCAGTCGGCGTAGGCCTTCTTGACGACGATCTTTCCCTTGTCGAGCAGGCGCTCGAGGATCAGGTGGATGTCGAAGGTGTCGTAGTTCGCCTCGCGGACGCCGATGGCGACGTTCTCGAAGTCACAGAAGATGGCGATGTTTGGTGCGTCGTCGATGGACATGATGATGGTCTTTTCTCTGAGCCGGGCCGCAAGTCGCGGTCAGGCCAGGTCGCTGCGCAGCAGAGCCAGCGCCAGACGGCGCCGCTCGCACTGCAGCGGCTTGTAGAAGGGGTCGTTCTCCACCGCGTCGGCGTCCCGCCCCAGGCCGCGGATCTCCAGGGTCTGGAGCGCGGCGAAGCTGAGGTCGCCGATCGGGTTGCCGAGGTCGTCGAGGAAGTCGCGCGGCAGGAGCCGCCGGATGTCCTTGCGGCCGAGCGCGTAGTCGTCGAGATCGATCCCCTCGGGGATCGCGCTCTCCAGCTCCTCGTCGGTGACCATGCGGCGAAAGTTGTTGATATCGATCAGCCGGACCATGCCGTGCTCATCGAGGACCAGGTTGCCCTTGCCCGCCAGGTCGGGGATCAGCTGGAGGCTGCTCACCATGTCGCGGACGTCGCGGACGAAGCGCTCGAGGGAGAGGCGGCTCTCCTGGCTCGGCATCGAGTCCACGCAGACGCGGAGGTCCTGCTGGATGCGCACCCGCTTCTGCAGCGAGTAGTAGCGGAACTCGCCCTGCAGATCGAGGTCCGGGAACGGCGTGGTGTCGGGGAGGAAGGCGCCGATGTAGCTGTGCGCTCGCTCCAGGTCGCGGAGCTCGCGCTCGGTGATGGTCGAGAGCTGGTGACCGGCGGCGAGCACCGTCTTGCCGGTGGAGCCCGAGCGGTTGATCAGCTGCTCCTCGGTGCGGCGGGGCACCCGCAGCACCAGCCGCTCGTCGACGAGCGGGTAGATGAGCATGCGCGCGCCGTAGCCGAGCAGGCCGGGGAGACACTCGCTGGCTCGGCTCTGGGCGATCTGCGGGGGCAGCCGGTCGGGTTGCTGAGCCGCCGACGCGCGGACTTGTGCGCTGGGTTCCATGGGTAGTGCTTCAACACATGATGATGACGGGATCGGCGGAGTGCGTCAACGCAGGATTTCGCCGGCGTCGGCGGGGCGCGCGCCGAGCGACCGCTCCGCGCCGATCGGGAGGGGGCCGGGCGCCGGAGCCGCGCTGACCCGTGGGGCGGCGGCGTGCCCGCGCCCGGCGTCGGCGAAGCGCCGCACCTGGTGCACGAAGGCCTCCAGCGAGGTGCGCAGGGTGTCCGACTCGGTGCAGCCGTAGACCAGCGAGACCAGCGGGATCTGATCGTGGTCGGCGCGGATGCGGCGGGTGATGGCGCCGGAGATGGTGCCGATCATGCAGTTCTGCGCCACCGCGTTGATGATGCCGGCCGCGCCGCGGCGCGCGAAGTCGACCATCTTGCCGACGTTCCACTGCAGCAGGTCCATGTTCTCGCGGCCGATGTAGGGCGCGCCGAGGGCGAGGCAGGCGTCGTGCTCCGGCTCGTCCCAGAGGACGCCGATCGGCGCCAGCTGCTCCTCCACCTCCCGCGTCACCCGCCGCAGCATCACGCTCATCGTCGCGTTGCGGAGGATCAGCCCCGGCTGCCGCCTGGCGATCGACTTGCGCAGCATGTCCGGCACGCCGTAGCGCGCGAAGTCGGTGAGGAACGGCGCGGGCCAGACCTCGCAGCCGAGCGCCTCGAGCTCCCAGAAGAGCCTGCGGTTCGCGGCCTGGTTGATCCGCGTGTAGATGTCGCCGGCGACGCCGACCCGCGGCCGGCGCTCCCCGCGGTCGACGGGCACCGCGGCCAGGCGCAGCGCGGCGCGACGGATCGCCGCGTCCACCTCCCCGCGCGCGAGCCCGTCCTCGATCTCGCGCAGGTTGGCCTCGTGCGCGGCGTCGGCTGTGCCCGGCCTGAGCTCGTAGGGCCGCACCATGCAGACCGCGCGGACCAGCAGGTCGATGGCGAGGAGGCCCTTGAAGAAGGTGAGCGCGCCGCCGTAGCCAAAGAGGTCCTTGTAGGCCTCCATGTTGGGGCTGAAGAGCTCGAGGCCCGGCACGCCGCGCTCCTCGAGGAGGATCTTCAGCGCCTCGCCCCACTGCTGGATCAGGCAGGGGATGGTGCTCGACGGCATGAAGAAGACGTCGCCCGGCCGGTGGTCCTCGGCGAGCCGGTCGAGGTCGGCGGCGACGAGCGCGTAGGCGTGACACTCCCGACCCGAGCTGGCGCGCTCGGCGCGCTCGAAGAGCTCACGGTCGGGCAGCGGCAGCACCCGCGCGTCGATCCCCACCCGGCGCAGCCCGCCGGAGATGGCGAAGGCGTGGTCCGCGAAGTAGGGCAAGAGGACGCGCCTCCCGAGCAGCCGGCGACGGTCGTTGAAGAGCGCCGGGGGCAGCGGCGGCGCGCGCCGTGCCGCGCCCACCGGCGCCCCGGTGACCTCGTCGAGGAACGCCTCCAGCCGCGTGATCAGGCCCGCCTCGCCCCGGTGCTCGTCGAACTCCAGCTCCAGGTGGGGCCGCCCGCGCAGGATGCGGCCGAGGTGCTTGTGGGTGAAGGCGTCGGGGCCGCAGCCGTAGCTGGAGACGAGGAGCGGGTGGATGCCCGGCTGCGTCTGCAGCGCCTCCAGCGCGCGCAGGATCTCGCGGCTGTAGCGCCAGGGGATGCGGCCGAGCTCGCTCACCTCGAGGCGGGTGTCCGGGAGGAGCTCCATCGGCAGCGCGACGACCCCCATCCGGTGCAGGTGGCGCCCGAGGTTGAGGTTGAGGAAGGGGTCGGCGAGGTTGTAGGGCTTGCCGAGGACCGCGAGGAGCGGCGGAGCGCCCTCGCCCGCGCGCCGGTGGTCGGCGATCACCTGCGCGCCGCGGCGCCTCAGGCGCAGGCGGAAGCCACGCTGCGCGGCGTAGGCGGCGGGCAGCGCGGCCTCGAGCTCGCCGGCGGTGACCCCGAAGCGCGCGAGCGACTCCGCCAGCGCCGCGGCGAGCGCGGACGGATCGTCGGCGAGCCGCAGCTCGGGCGTCAGCAGCCGCTCGCGAGGCAGGCCCGCCGCGAGCATGAACGGCATGCTCTGCACGTAGGGGCACGAGTGCGAGGACTCGCCCTCCCAGTCGGTGCAGCCGGCGAGCGAGGGGATCAGCACCGCGTCGACGCCCGCGCCCTGGAGCTCGCGCACGTGGCCGAAGGCGAGCTTCACGGGCAGGCAGGTCTCGGCCGGGAGGTGCGCCGAGCCCACGTCGAGGGTGCGTGAGCTGGAGGGCGCCGAGAGCCGCGGCTCGAGGCCGAGCTCGGCGAGGAGCGTGGCCCAGAAGGGGAGCTGCTCGTGGAGCGTGCTCGCCCAG
>JAKLHH010000820.1 GCA_022710245.1 Myxococcota bacterium | reverse complement strand
GCAGATGCTCGACTTCTGCCGGCAGCGCCCCGTCGAGCAGGCCACGGTGAACCTCTCCGCTCTGCTGCAGGAGGTCCTCCAGCTCCTCTGCCGATCTCTGAGCCCGGCGATCACCGTCGAGGCCGAGGTCGCCCCGGATCTCTGTGTCCTCGGCGACAGGTCGCAGCTCTACCAGGCGCTGATGAACCTCGCTCTCAACGCAGTCGACGCCGTCGGCATGAAGGGGCGCGTCCTCATCAGCGCTTCGTCGCAGGAGCTCACCCTCCCCTCGCTCGTCCGTACGCCGCAGCTCCGCCCGGGTCGCCACGTCGCCGTGGTGGTGCGCGACGACGGGATCGGGATGGACGTGGAGACGCTGGCGCAGGCCTTCGAGCCCTTCTTCACCACCAAGGCGGCTGGCAAGGGCACCGGGCTGGGCCTCGCCCTGGTGCGGGGGATGGTGGAGGCCCACGGCGGCGTCGTGGAGCTGGAGTCGACGCCGCGGCAGGGGACGACGGCGCGGATCCTCCTGCCCCAGACCGCCAGCGTGACCGCGTCGCCGCTGGCCCCCGCGCGGTCGCCTCTGCCTGCCGGCCGTCGGGTGCTGGTGGCGGACGACGACGAGCTCGTGGCGCGGAGCCTCGAGCGCATGCTGCGGGGGTGGGGCCTCGAGGTGCAGCTTGCTCGCAACGGGCGCGAGGCCATCCAGCGCTACACCGCGCAGCAGCCGCGCTTCGACGTCGTGCTCCTCGATCTGCTGATGCCCGAGCTGGGCGGCGCCGAGGCCTTCGCCATCCTGAGGCGGGTCGATCCTGAGATCAAGGTCTGGATCTCCTCGGGGAACATCCCTGTCGAGCTCGGCCAGCGGCTGGTCGCGAGCGGAGCGCGCGGTCTCCTCCACAAGCCCTACGACCCCGAGGCGCTCCGGAGCGCCCTCGCAGAGACGCTCGGCGCTGGCTGAGACGCGGTGATCGCGTCGCTGTTCTTCAGCGCTCCTCCTCGAGCGCGGCGCGCAGCGCACGGGTGAGCTGCGCCACGTCGAAAGGCTTCTGCAGGAAGTGCACGTCCTGCTCCAGAACGCCGCGGGCGGCGATGACGTCGCCCGCGTGGCCCGACATGAAGACCACGCGCAGCTCCGGCTGCAGCACGCGCAAGCGCTCGAAGAGCTGTCGTCCGTCGAGCTCGGGCAGGATCACGTCGGTGAGCAGGATGTCCACCCGCGGATCGGCACCACGCAGCGCGACCTCGGCCTCCGAAGGGTTCGAAGCGCAGAGGACCCGGTAGCCATGATGGGTGAGGAACCGCCGCGCGGTGGAGCGCACGACCTCCTCATCCTCGACCACCAGCACCGTCTCGGTGCCGGGGCGCGGGCACCCCATCTGCTCCACGCTGGGGGTCGCCTGCCCCTCGGCGCGCGGCCAGTAGAGCCGGAACGTCGCGCCCTGCCCTGGCGCCGACTCCACCTCGATGAAGCCGCCGTTCTGTTTGATGATGCCAAAGACCGTCGAGAGCCCCAGGCCGGTGCCCTTGCCCAGCTCCTTGGTGGTGAAGAAGGGCTCGAAGATCCGCTCGCGCACCTCGGGGGTCATGCCCTGTCCGCTATCCGTCACCGAGAGCCGTACATGGTGTCCGGACGTGGCGTCTGCCTGCGCCGCGCGGGTCTCGTCGACCGTCACGTTCTCCGCCGCGACCGTGAGCTTGCCGCCCCCGGGCATGGCGTCGCGCGCGTTCACGACCAGGTTGAAGAGCACCTGCTCGATCTGGCCGGGGTCTGCCTTGATCGACGCCAGATCCGGCGCCAGCTCGAAGACCAGCGCGACGTCTTCGCCGATCAGACGCTGCAGCACACGCTCCGAAGCGCGCAGCAGCCCACCCAGCTCGATCACCCGCGGTATGATGATCTGCTTGCGGCTGAAGGCGAGGAGCTGGGAGGTGAGCGCCGCGGCGCGCCGGGCCGCGTCCCTGATGTCGAGCAGGTCGTCGTGGTCCGGGTCGCCGGCGCGGTGCTGGCCGAGGAGCAGCTCGGTGCAGCCCAGGATGGCGGTCATCAGGTTGTTGAAGTCGTGCGCGACGCCGCCCGCTAGCCGACCGATGGACTCCAGCTTCTGCGCCTGGCGGAGCTGCTCCTCGAGCGCCCGTCGCTCCTCCTCGGCCTTCCGCTCGGCCGTGACGTCCACCAGCAGGCCGACGACGCGCGCGAGCTCACCCGTCCCCCTCACCGGGTAGCCGGTGTCCTGCACTCGCAGGTAGCGGCCGTCACGATGCCGGAGGCGGTACTCGACCCGCAGGCGAACCTGCGTGCGCACCGCGGCCAGGTGCGCGGCCTCGGCCTCGACGCGATCCTCGGGGTGGATGAGCTCCATCCACCTGGCCAGGCCGCCCTCCAGCTCCTCGGCGCGGTAGCCCAGCGCGGGCCCCAGGCTCCCGCCCCAGACCACCGTCCCGTCCTCGTGGAGCTCGTAGGCCACGCTGCCCGAGGAGAGCGCGAGGAGCTCGTAGCGCCGTTTCCACTCCACGCTCTCGCGCTGCGCCTGCCAGCGCTGGGTCACGTCCACCACCGTTCCCAGGATGGCCGCCGGCGCGCCGTCCTCGCCGCGCAGCGGTTGCACGCAAACGTCGCCCCGGACCACGCTACCATCCTTGCGCAGGTAGCGCTTCTCGTAGCGCTCCAGCTCGGACTCTCCCCGGGCGATGCGCCCCAGGTGCTGCTCGGAGAGCTGCACGTCGTCGGGGTGGGTGACGTCCACGGTCCTCCTGGCGCGGAGCTCCTCCAGCGTGTACCCGAGCATGCGTGCGTAGGCCTGGTTGAACTCGATGTAGGCGCCGTCGATGGCCCGCACACCGATGGCCAGCGCCGAGCTGTGGAAGAGGGTGCGGTAGCGGCCCTCGCTACGCCGCAGCGCCGCCTCGGTCTGCCGCTTCTGGAAGGCCAGCGCGATCAGGTTGGCCAGCGCCTCGATGCGCTCGGCCTGCACCTGCTGGCCGCGCTGCGTGGCGAGGGTCGCGTTGCCGAGGAGCTGGCCTCGCCAGCAGAGGCCGATGGAGTAGATGGATCCCAGATCCGCGCTGCGCGCGATCAGCCGGCAGAGCCACTCCGGCCAGCGGTCGAGGAGGATGGCGTGCAGGCCGCCTGGCACCTCATGCAGCCGGCCCGTGGCGAGGCTCACCCGCGCCGCCTCCAGGAGCGGCAGCTCGAGGCCCACGGGCTCCACCCCGAGGAGCTGGGCAGCGCTGAGCACCAGCGACGGGGCGGACGCGTAGCCCCGGCAGACGAGCCGGTCGCCGCAGACCTCGTTGGTGGAGACGAAGCGCGCCCCGCTGAGCTCCCGCATACTCCTCGCGCAGGCAGCGAAGAAGTCGGCCTCCGGCGGCAGCGTGATCACCTCCGAGACCGCGCGGTAGAAGTCGGCCCACGGCTGCCGGGCCTGCTCGCCCCGGCCGGGCACGCCCGGGGGCCGCGGCCGGACGACCAGGACCAGCTCGCCCCCTGACGCCTCCGGGTCCAGCGGGCGCAGGGTCCACTCGGCCGTGAGGCCGTCCCGGGCGCCGAGCGTGCCCTCGCCGCGCCAGCTGGTCGCCCCCCCCTCCAGGAAGCGACGCACCTCGTCGAGGGGCAGCGGCTCGTCTCCGAGGCGCACGTGGTCGCACACCCGGCGCCCCAGACAATCGCCGGCCGGCAGGCCGAGGAGCGCCTCCGCGCGCGGGCCGAGGTAGCTGATCCGATCCTCGGCGTCGATCATCAGCACGGCGTCGCCGAGGTCATCGAGCAGGGAGAAGTTCAGAGGCCGGAGCATGGATCTCCTGGTCGAGGACGCCGCCACCCCGAAGCCGCCGCGCAAAGATGCCAGCCTAGCTCACCGCGGCTGTGCTGGCCAGCGACCTGCGCGTGCTGTCGCGTCCCGCCGCTGCCGTCATCTAGCGGGCAGGCATGCTCTCGAGGTCGACGTCGGGGCTGTAGTCCGGGAGCAGCTCGGCGTCGCGCGCGCAGCCCTGACAGCCCGCCTCGGTGCAGGTCTGGCCGGACGGGCAGGCTCGCCGCGAGGTCAGGCAGCTCCGCAGCAGGTCCAGCCGCAGCAGCACGGTCCGGCTCCGCGCGAAGCCGAGCTCCGCCCGCCTCGAGATCACCGCCTTGCCGGCGGTGAAGCCCGTGACCTCGATGCCGAGGGACCTCTCGGTGTCGCCGGCGAGCAGGCCGACGGTCGCAGGCAGGGCGACTGCCCCTGGCTTGTTGAGGTCGAGATCCCAGGTCTTCTCGGCCAGCGGCGGGCCCATCGAGGAGAGCTCCGCAACCTGGATCTTGAGCGTCTCGAGCTCCCGCGGGACCTCGAGGTCGCTGTTGACGGCCAGCACGATCTCGCTCACTCCGGCGCACCCCGCGAGCACGACCGGCAGCGCGAGCCCCGCCAGCCGCGACCACGGCGCCGTCAGGGACATCCGAGCGGCCTCCCCGAGCTCGCGCAGACGGTGCACGTCACCCCCGGCGCTGGCGTCAGGTGGCGC
>JAKLHH010000082.1 GCA_022710245.1 Myxococcota bacterium | reverse complement strand
ATGAGGTCGAGCGCGTCCCACGCCTTGCCCACGTCGAGCAGCCCGGGGATCTCGGTCTCGTGGCGCGCGGCGACCACCTCCGCGAGCACGTCCAGGTCGCTCTCCAGCTGCTCAAGGCGGGCCTTCGAAAGCGCACAGAGGATCCCATCAATCGCCATCAGGCACCTCGGCTGACGTCTCGGTGTGGGGCCATTATACGCCGGCGCGGGTGCGGGCGGTCACCGATCTGCGCGGCCCTGGATCGAGAGCTCACCCGCGAGCCCTCCGGCGAGGAGCGCGGCGCCGTAGGCGACCGCCACGTCGGCGGCGCTGGAGGTCTCCACCTTGCGGCCGAGGTACTCGGCGATCGAGCGCTGCACCACGGGGATCAGGCTGGTCCCCCCGATCAGGATCACGTGGCCCAGCGTGTCGGCCGAGAGCCCGGCCTGCGCCAGCAGCTGGGCCAGCACGGCGCGCGCGCGAGAGAGCAGCGGCTGCCAGCGCGGCTCGACGGTGGCGCGCGTCAGCTCGACGCGCAGATCGTGGCTGCGGCCACCGACGGTGAAGGCCTCCCGCATGTTGAGGACCGCCGACTCCGCGAAGGAGAGCTTGCGCTTGGCCGCCTCGGAGCGGAAGAGGAGCTCGCGCCAGCGGACCACGTCGCGGTGCATGTCGTAGCCGGACTGGGTGTAGATGTGGCTCGCGATCGCCTCGGCGATGGCCTCGTCGAAGTCGTCGCCGCCGAGGAACGCGTCCCCGGTCACCGCGCTGACGGTGAGCCCGCGGGCGTCCTGCGAGACCAGGGTGGTGTCGAAGGTACCGCCGCCGAAGTCACAGACGACCAGCCGCTGACGCTCCCCGTCCTCCTGCTTGCCGAGCGCGATGGCGCCGGCGATCGGCTCGGCGACCAGCTGCGCCACCTCCATCTGCGCGAAGCGCGCCGCCCGCCGGAGCGCCTCGCAGTAAGCGCTGGAGGCGTCCGCCGGCACCGTCATCACCGCGCGCGTGATCTCGACGCCGAAGCGCTTCTCGGCCAGGCGCCGCAGGTGCTCGAGGATGAGCGCGACGATCTGCGCCGGCGCGAACTCCCCGCCGCGCACGACGAGGGTCGGCGAGCGGTTCGGCCCCGCCTTGATCCGGTAGCCGACGCCGGCGTCGAGCCGGCGCACCTCGGGGCTGTCGAAGACGCGCCCGAGGATGCGCTTGATGGAGACCACGCCGCAGGCCGGGTCGGCGATGGACTGCTGCAGCGCCTGGCGCCCGACGACGGGGGCGCCCCGCGGGGGTACGTAGACGACCGAGGGCACCACCTTGTCGCCCCCGTCGAGGACGAACTCCACCTTGCCGTCCGTGACCGCCGCCGCGGAGGAGTAGGTCGTGCCGAAGTCGATGCCGAGGACGAGATCGTGCTTGGCGGTCATGGGGCCGGCGCGTCCAAGGCTCCACTTTACTACCGACGGGCGCGGATGGGAAACTGCCACCTCGAACCAGCGAGGAGGGATCGCCAATGCCGGAGCAGCGCTCGACCCGTGAGATGAGGCGGCGAGGCTTCCTCGAGCGAGCGCTCGGGGCCGCGGCGCGCCTCTGGGTGGCCGCGACCGGAGGCGCGCTGCTCGCCAGCGCGGGCGGCTGCGAGCTGCCGAAGAAGTATGGAGGGCCTCCCGAGCCTCCCCAGCCGCCGAAGTACGGCGGTCCGCCGCCGAGCGTGAAGAAGAGCTGGGGGCGAGTGCAGACCAAGTACGGCGGCGCGCGACCGCCGCGCGGCGACCTCGGCGCGCCGCCCGAGGCGGGGGCGCGGCCCGAGGCTGGCGCCGCCAAGGCGCCCGCGACCGGCGCCGCCAAGGGCAAGACCCCCGCGGGCGCCGAGTAGGGCCATCGCCACGACCGGCGCCGCCAAGGGCAAGACCCCCGCGGGCGCCGAGTAGGGCCATCGCCACGACCGGCGCCGCCAAGGGCAAGACCCCTCCGCACGACCGGCCTCCGAGGGCAAGACCCCAGCAACCGCGCGGGCCGGGCGCCGGCCGCAGGGCCGGCAGCAAGGATCGCTTGAGGGTGAGCCTCGCGGCGCTACACTTCGCGGGCGAGCCGTTATCGCAGCCAACAACTGGAGGGAGGTAGGGACGTGAGAGCACGACTTGTGGTGCTGGTGTGGGCAGGGTTGTTCCTCGGCTGCAGCGACGACACGACCGCTCCGCCGCGAGATGCCGCGCGCGACGTGCCCCGCGTCGAGCAAGGGGTCTTCGAGGCGGGCGCCAGGGAGGCGGGTGCCAGGGAGGCCGGCGCGAAGGAGGCCGGCGCGAAGGAGGCCGGCGCCGGCGACGCGGCCACGGTGAGCTTCTCGCAGCAGGTGCAGCCGATCTTCACGGCGAGCTGCCTCGGCGCCTCCTGCCACTCGACGGGCGCGACCGCTCCCGATCTGACCGCGGGCAAGGCGCACGCCGCGCTGGTCAACGTGACCTCGACGCAGTGCCCGACGCTGAAGGAGGTCACGCCGAGCCAGCCGACGCAGAGCTACCTGATGCAGAAGTTGAATGGCTCGGGCTCTTGCTTCACCGGGCAGAAGATGCCGCCGGCCGGCCTCACCGCCGCGCAGATCACCCTGATCCAGAACTGGATCACCGCCGGGGCGCCGAACAACTGACCTGCTCCCGTCTGTGCTTCAGCGAGCGCGGATCCACCTGGCCAGGTCCTCGACCACCTCGCCGATCAGGCGCGCGCCGTGGTGCTGCCTCGAGGTCGTAGGAGCCGGGGACGCCGTCGACGATCTCGTCGGCCGCAGGTGGGCCTCCGGAGCCCATCATGCCACGGGAGGGCGGGCTACTTCAGCTGGCCAGGGTTGTAGTAGAGGCCGAAGCCGGTCGGCTTCTGCGTCGGCACCGCGGTGCTCGGGTCCCAGTCGTAGGCGTAGGGGCTGCCCTTCTGGCGCAGCACGTTCTTGAAGGCGTTGCGGTCGAAGGTGAAGTCCTGGCCGTTCGTCTTGATCCAGTAGAAGGTGCCTTTGTCGGTCTTCACGTAAAAGGGGCCCTTGACCGTCCCCTCGTGGTAGTCGCTGGCGACCTGCACCTCGAAGCCGAAGTAGTCGTTGCCGTACTTCTGCACCGACGGCTGGTTGCGCCATGGGAGGGTCGAGGTTCCCTGCACACCCTTGACCGTCATCTGGTGGCGGAAGCCCACCTCGACCACTTTCCCGTCGAGCTTCTTCTGGTCGACCTTGATGTACGGCTTGACGATGCACAGCCCGTGCGAGCTCGGGCAAGCGCCGACCTTGTCGATCCACGCCTGGTTGGTGACCTGGACGTGCTTGTCGGCGAGCGCGGCGCCCGCGAGGAGCAGGGTGGCGAGGGGCAGCAGCGTGAAGGTTCTTCTCATGGGGGCTCTCCTTGAACGCCCCCGGTTGAGCAACCGGCATGCCGGACCGCACCCTTAGCATTCAGAGGACTTCGCCGCGACGGCCAGCTCCGGTTCCCGGAGAGGGGCCAGGGGAGCTGCGCAACCACTACCCGTGCCGGTGCTAGCGGTGGCGCGTCGGGGCCGCGGGCGCTGGCTCCTCGGCCTCGACCGGCCGCTGCACGAAGCGCACGGTGGTCAGGACGCGGTCGAAGAGCAGGCGGCGGCGGGCAGCCGTCTCCCGGTCAGCGCTCCAGGTCCAGAGCTGCCACAACGCCGGCGCCACCTCGACCAGCACCAGCCGCGCCTCGGTGAGGACCGCGCCCTCGCACTCGGCGCCGCTTCGCTCGGGACAGGACTCGGCGTGGAGCGCGAGCTCGACGCCGGTGACCGGCCCGAGCTCGCGGTCGCCCACCTTGCGGACATCGAAGGCGCCGGAGAGCCCGTACGGCTCCAGCGCGCCGCGGGCGGCCTCCAGCGTCCCCTGCCTCTCGGCCAGGAAGGCGTACAGCCGGGGGAGCCGGCGGCGCCCCGATGGGAGCGGGACCTCCGGCGGGAAGCGATCGGCGGCGATCCCGACGAGCAGCGGCGTGCCGCGCGCCTCGCCGTCGTCGAGGCACAGCCAGCCGCCCTGGACGCTGATCCGCAGCCCCGCGGGGTGAGCGAGCGCGAGCCCTGAGGCGCCGTCGTGATAGCGCGTCCAGCCCTCCGGGACGGGCGGTAGCTCCTCGAGCGAGACGAGCCGCGGCGGCCGGCGCGGGGCGGGGGCGGGCGTTGGCGACGGCCGCGCCTGGATCGGCTGCGCAACCGGCGCCGGTTCGACCCGGCTCTTGCACGCGAGGGGCGCCAGCGCGAGGGCCCCGGCGAGCGCGAGCTGCGAGAGCCGGCCCGTGCTCATCGCGAGCTCACGGCAGGCAGAGCTTCTGCCCGCTGCCGGCGGGGTCCTCGTAGGACTGGCACTTGAGCTGCCCCGGACAGGTGAAGGTCTTGCCGGGCTCCTGGCAGACGAAGGCGCAGCCCTTCTTGCCGTTCGGCGTGCCGGCCTCCTCGACGATGCAGAAGGCCGCCGTGCCCGCGGGCGCGCCCTCGCAGGCCTGCCCGCCCTGGTCGCAGCTCTTGCTGCAGAAGCCCTGGTTGCCCGACGGCGAGAGGCAGAGCAGACCGGCGCCGCAGCCCTTGGCCCCGTCCATGGTGCAGGGATCGCCGAACGCGCTGCCCGCGCCGCCGGCCTCGAGCCCGACCTTCGCCTCGACCCGCGCGAGGTCGCGAGGGAGATCGGCGCGCGTATCGGCGCGGCCATCAGCGCGCGCCTCGAGGCTCGCGTCCCGCCGGGCAGGACCGTCGGAGCGCTCCACGCTGCCGCCGCAGCCGAGGAGCAGCGCCAGGACCGGGAGCCAGCGCGCGGTCGCCTTCATCGTCGACTCCTCGCGGCGGGTTGCGTGGCCGCACAGCCCTACCCTATCCTCTCCGACGGGCGCGGAGCAACCATGGCACCAGCCGAGCAGCTCGGGTCGCGGTCGATGGCGGCGTCGGTCGAGGTGCGCCAGCGCCTCGCGCGCTCGCTCGCGCTCACCGTCGCGCTCGGGATCGTCCTCGCCCCTCGGCCCGCCGCGTCAGCGCCGACGCGGCCAGCCGCCTCGGCGCCGGCGCGCGCGCTCTCTCTCGCAGGGCAAGCGCTGGTCGCGCCCTCGACGGTCCCCTCGCGTCCGCCGCCACGCCCGCGCTGGCTGGTGCCGACGCTGCACGCGGGCGGGCTGCTGCTCGTGCTCCGCGCCAGCGCCTCGCTCGCCTGGCCGCAGACCTACGACCTCACGCGCGTCAGCCGCAACGCCGACACCTTCGCGCGCTCCTGGAGCTCCGCGCCCGCCTTCGACACCCGGCGTGGGTTCTTCGAGTGGGACGGCGACCCCTGGCCGCTCAACCTGGTCGGCCACGGGCTGATGGGCTCGGAGCTCTACCTCCGCTACCGCGAGGCGCACCACCCGTGGTGGGTCGCGGGGCTGATGACCCTCGCCTTCACCTTCGTCTGGGAGTACCTGATCGAGGGCTGGCACAAGCAGCCCTCGGGGATCGACCTCCTCTGGACGCCGACGGGCGGCGCGCTCCTCGGCGAGGGCCGCTACCAGCTCTACCGGCTCGCGCGCCGGCGGCTGCGCCCGTCGGCGGGGCGCCACGTGCTGCTCTACCTGCTCGACCCGCTCGGGCAGCTCGAGCGCGACCTCCTCGGGCTCTCCTACTGAGACCTCGAGCAGCTGGGGTCAGGTGCCAGGCGGTCATCCAGCACCATCAAAGCGCGCCTGTCTCCAGCTCCGGGCCGCCGCCCGCCGCCGGATCCCGTGTTGACGCATTGCGTTGCCCCTGCTAGTTTTACTGACTGACGGGTCAGTCGCAGCTCCCGTCGAATGAAGGAGAGACCATGGCCGGCAACTACTATCTCGACAACGAGGACCTGCGCTTCCAGCTGGAGCGCGCGTACAACTGGTCGGAGCTCATCTCGCTCTACGAGCGGGGCTACACCGCCAAGGACGGGTTCAAGGACGAGAAAGAGGCCCTGGAGTTCTACCGCGACATCCTCGACAACGTCGGCAAGTTCATCGCCAGCGAGGTCGCGCCGCGCGCGAAGGACATGGACCACCGGCCGCCGCGGCTGGAGAACGGCGAGGTCGTGGTCGACCCGGAGATGGCGGCCATCTTCGACGGCTTCAAGGAGATGGGGCTCTACGCGCTGAACCTCCCCCGCGAGCTCGGCGGCCTCAACGTGCCGCTCACCCTCTACTTCGCGCTGGCCGAGATCATCGGGCGCGCGGACATCGCGGTGCTCGGCCACTACGGCTTCCACGGCGGCATCGCGCTCAGCCTCCTCGCCTACTCTCTCGACGAGGGCACCGTGCAGCACGACGGAGAGGTGATCACCGGCACCCGCTTCGAGGAGGCGATCCGCGAGATCATCGAGGGCGAGGCGTTCGGCTGCATGGTCCTCACCGAGCCCGACGCCGGCTCGGACCTCGGCGCGCTGCGCACCAGGGCCGTGCTCGGCGCCGACGGCAAGTGGCGGCTCACCGGCCAGAAGATCTTCATCACCTCCGGCCACGGCCAGCACCAGCTCGTGCTCGCGAAGACCGAGAACACCGGCAACGGCCTCAAGGACCTCTCGCTCTTCCTGGTCCCGCGCGTGATCGACCGCGACGGCAAGAAGGTGAACAACGTCGTCATCGAGCGCCTCGAGGAGAAGCTCGGCATCCACAGCTCGGTGACCGCCACGCTGACCTACGAGGACAGCGTGGGCGAGCTGGTCGGCAAGCGCGGCCAGGGCTTCCAGCTGATGGTGATGCTGATGAACAACGCGCGCCTCGGCGTCGGCTTCGAGTCGATCGGGCTCGCCGAGCAGGCCTACCGGCTGGCGAAGGCCTACGCCGCCGAGCGCAAGAGCATGGGCAAGACGATCGACCGGCACGAGATGATCGCCGACTACCTCGACCGCATGGAGACCGACATCCGCGGCCTCCGCGCGTTCGCCTACTCGGCCACCGAGAGCCTCGAGCTCTACACCCGCCTGGAGATGAAGCTCCGCCTGGCGCCGCCCGCCGACCCGGAGGAGCGCAAGGCGCTCGAGCGCCGCGTCCGCTCGCTCAAGCGGCGCGCGCGCGACCTGACCCCGCTGATCAAGTACCAGGCGAGCGAGAAGGCGGTGGAGATCTCGCGGATGGCGCTGCAGATCCACGCCGGCGTCGGCTACACGCGGGACTACGAGGTGGAGAAGCTGCTGCGCGACGCGCTGGTGCTCCCCATCTACGAGGGGACCAGCCAGATCCAGTCGCTGATGGCGCTCAAGGACCGGCTGCAGGGCGCGATCAAGGACCCCGCGCGCTTCCTCCGGCGCGCGGCGCTGGCGCGCGTCGGCGGCCTCTCGGCGCGCGACCCGCTCGACCGCAAGCTCGCCAGGCTGATGAGCCAGCAGTACAGCGCGATGCAGCACATCCTCACGCACATCGCGCGCGACAAGTGGGTCTGGGTGCACGAGAAGAAGGTCAGCGAGTGGACCGCGGCCTTCCTCAAGGACTGGGACGCGCGGCGCGACTTCGCCTTCGGCCTGCTCCACGCCGAGCGGATGACCCGCATCCTCTCCGAGGTGGCGATCGCCAAGGTGCTGGTGAAGCAGGCGCGGCGCTTCCCCGAGCGGCGCGAGCTCGCCGAGAAGTACCTCGACAAGGCGCTCCCCGTGGTCAACTTCCTGCACGAGGAGATCAGCCTCTCGGGCGACCGCCTGCTGAAGAAGCTGCAGGAGCCCATCGAGGAGCCGGCGGCCTAGACTAGACAAGGGCTGTCGGCGCCGGCCCTCGTCGATCAGCTCACGGATCGGCTCAGCAGGATCGGCTCACCAGGATCAGCTCACAGGATCAGCTCACCAGGATCAGCAGCACCAGGTCGGTCTCCGCGAGGCCGACGTCCTCCATCGCCAGCCGCGCGACCTGCCCGCTCCGCACCCCCGGCGGCGCGGTCACCTCCACCATGCGATCGACGGTGATCTGCGCGCTCCCCTGGCAGAGGGGGCAGACGGCGCGCTCCGTGCCCTCGGCCGCGCGGCAGCTCGGGCAGGCCTGCAGCACCGGGATGTGGATCGGGAAGATCCCTCCGCGGCGGGCCTCGTCGTCGCCGAGGCGCAGCTCGACGAAGAGGTCCTTGCCGGCGCGCCGCGCCCTCGGCGGCATCAGCTCCGGCACGAACCCGCCGAAGTAGCGATCGACCTCGCTCACCTTCTCGGCGGCCGGCTCCGGCTCCTGGAAGAGCGCGCCGTGGCGCCGCTCGGAGTAGGTGCGCATCACGGCGAAGCTGAGGGGCGGCTGGGTCGGCTCGTCGAGGGGCTCCTCGGGCACGTCCGACTGGAGCAGGCGGCGGTAGCGGGTGACCACCTTGCGGTAGGCGGTGCGGAGCGTCTCCGGCTCGGCGCCGCGCGGGACCCCCAGCGCTACGTAGAAGCTGCGGTGCTGCATCCCGTCACTCCTGTCATGCCCGGGAGCGGTGCACACCGATCCTGGGGCCACGGTCCGCAGGGCTCAGCCCACGGTGATGTCGGTGATCACGCGCTCGGCGTCCACGTGGATGCTGACGCGCAGCGGGTCGCGCTCGGACGTCGGCCGGTCGCCCGGGCCGAGCACGCGCAGCTTGAAGCCCACCAGGTCG
Source organism: Myxococcota bacterium (assembly GCA_022710245.1). Next base: position 4,489 of record JAKLHH010000082.1, on the reverse strand, counting down.
CGGACGTTCTGCGGCAGGCCGAGGAGGGAGATCGACCGCTGCGGCTCGCCGCCGTCGAGGGCCGCCTTCGCGTCGGCGGGCGCCAGCTCGCGCGCCCGCGAGGTGAGCTCGGAGCACGCGCCTCCAGCGCCGTGCACGCGCACCTCGCGCACCTCGGCGAGCTCGCCCTCGTGCACGTAGGCCGCGTGCACCGGGAGCTTCACGTCGACGACGGTGACTCGCTGGGGGGCGACCAGGAAGTCGAGCTCGAGCACGCCGGCCTCGGCGCCCTCGCGCGGCAGCAGGATCGGGTGGCCCCAGCCGGTGCTCGGCACCAGTCCATGCGCCGAGACGACGAGGCGCGGCGGGTTGCTCCTCAGCACCGACAGGACCAGGCGCTGTACCTCGGTGACCGGTTGCCGGCCGCTCTCGTTCATCGCTCCTCCTGAAGCTTCGAGCATAGGTCGAGGGCGGCGTGGAGATCAACTCGCGTCCTCCGCCGGCCGTCTCCCGGGAACAGTCCCCCCTCCCGGTGAAAAAACCCGGCGCTGCGCCCCGTCCGCGGAGGACCAGCGCACGGGCGCGGACGCGTGGCACGGAAGCTGCTGCGGATCGAGGAGCACGCAGCAAGGAGCACCCCCGTGGCAGACAGAGATCGAGAGAGACCGAAGCCGCCCTTCCCGCCCCAGCACCAGGAGCCGCCCGGCAAGGAGTCGGAGCTGAGCCCCCGGCCGCGCTACGAGGCGCCCGGCTATCGCGGCGCCGGCAAGCTTGAGGGCAAGATCGCGCTGATCACCGGCGGCGACTCCGGGATCGGCCGCGCCGTCGCGGTGCTCTTCGCGCGCGAGGGCGCCGACGTCTGCGTCCTCTGCCTGCCCGAGGAGCGGGAGGACGCGGAGGAGACGCGGGCGGCGGTGGCGCGCGAGGGGCGCCGCGCGCTGGTCGCCATGGGCGACGTGCGCGACCCCGGCTTCTGCCGTGAGGCGGTGGAGCGCACCGTCGCCGAGCTCGGCCACCTCGACCTGCTGGTCAACAACGCCGCCTTCCAGCAGCACCGCGGCGTCGACGAGCTCGACCTCGAGCAGTGGGACCGCACCTTCAAGACGAACATCTATGGCTACTTCAACATGGTGAAGGCGGCGCTCCCCCATCTCGGCCGGGGGAGCGCGATCATCAACACCGGCTCCATCACCGGTCTCGAGGGGAGCGAGCAGCTGATCGACTACGCCTCGACCAAGGGCGCCATCCACGCCTTCACCAAGTCGCTGGCGCAGGCGCTCCTCGAGCGCGGGATCCGCGTCAACTGCGTGGCGCCCGGACCGGTCTGGACGCCGCTCAACCCGGCCGATCGCCCGCCCGAGGAGGTCTCGCGCTTCGGCGCCAAGGCGGCGATGGGCAGGCCGGCGCAGCCCGAGGAGATCGCGCCCGCGTATGTCTTCTTCGCCTCCGCGGTCGACTCGAGCTACGTCAACGGCGAGGTGCTCACCCTCCTCGGCGGCACCACGCGCGCGGGGTGACTTGCTGGTCTCGGCGACCGCGCGGCCCCGTCGCAGCGGCGGCCTGGCGGCCCGCCGGGCGGCCCCGCTCCCCGCTTGTGGGCGCCCGCGCGGGCGCCTATGCTGAGCCCGTGCGAAAAGGCAAGCGCAGCGAGCCGCGGGGCGACCAGGGCGAGGTGAGCCAGCTCATCGAGCAGAGCACCCAGCTCTGGGAGGAGGGCGACCTCGAGGGGGCGCTCGCCGCCGCGGCCCAGGCCTGTCGCCTCGACCCGCGCTCCAGCGTCGCGCACCACTGCCGCGCCGCCGCGCTGGCCGAGCTGGACCGCCTGGAGGAGGCGCGCGAGGCCTGCGAGCGCGGCGTGGAGCTGGCGCCGCACGACCCCGAGGCGCTGCTCTACGCCGCGGATCTCCACCTGCACACCCTCGCCGACGAGGAGGGCGGGCTCGAGCGCGGCCTCGAGCTGGCGCGGCGGGGCGTCCGCGCGGCGCGCAAGGAGGGCGACGCGGAGCTGGAGGCCGAGTGCCTGCTCCTCTGCGGCGTGGGCGAGGAGCAGCTCGGCGATCTGCCGGGCGCGCTCGCCGACGTGGAGGCCGCGCTGCGACACCTCGGGGACGACCCCGACGCGCTCCTCGAGCGCGGCGTGCTCCTCTTCGAGCTCTGCCGCATGGCGGAGGCGCGCGCCCAGCTCGAGGCGGTGCTGCGCCTCGACCCGGAGCTCGCCGCGGCCCACCACTACCTGGGCCTGATCGAGGAGCGGGCCGGCCACGCGGGGGCGGCCGAGCGCCGCTTCAAGCGGGCGCGCAAGCTGGCGCCCGACGACTTCCCGCGGCCCGTGCACCTGGGCGAGGGCGAGTTCGACGGCGCGGTGGAGGCTGCGCTCGCCGAGCTGCCCCCGCGCCTGCGCGAGTACCTGGCCAACGTCGCCATCACCGTCGAGGAGCTGCCCGCCGACGCGGACCTCACCGCCTCGTCGCCGCCCCTCTCCCCGCTCGTGCTCGGCATGTTCCGCGGCAGCCCGCTGGCCGACAAGGGCGTGATGGACGTGTGGGCGCACTTCCCCAGCTCCATCGTCCTCTACCAGCGCAACCTCGAGCGCTTCGCGCGGGACCGCGAGGAGCTGATCGAGCAGATCGGGATCACGCTCCTGCACGAGGTCGGACACTTCCTCGGGCTCGACGAGGACGACCTGCGGGAGCGAGGGCTCGCCTGAGCCAGGGCTCGCGGGCTAGCGCGCGTGCCCCGGCGCCGCTCCTCGCTGCAACCGCGCCGGCACCAGGGCGCGGAGCTCGGCGCTCACCCTGCGGCTCAGCGTGTCGGTGTTCGGGCTCACCAGCATCACCTCGCCCGAGGGGAGCAGGAGCTGCTTGAGCGGGACCAGCGTGGTGCCAGGCGCCGGAGGGAAGCTCCTGCGCAAGCCCACGAGCGCGGTCGCGGGGGCCGGCTTCAGGATCGGCACCTTCTGAGGGTGGGTCGCGGGGGCGGACTTCAGGATCAGCACCCTCTTGTGGACGGCAGCGGGGGCGAGGCGCCGGTCGCGCTCGGCGGCGCCCGCCGCGACGGGCGCGAGCAGGGTCACGGCCAGCGCGAGCCAGCCGAGGGATCGATGCAGGATGTGCTTCATCGCGTGCTCCAAGGTTCCTGGGCACTCGCTATTACAACTCGTGTGCCAGCTCCCTCTCTCCACAAAACCCGTGCGATGGCGCGCCGGCACCGTCGCGGCTGGGGTCAGCTGTCCTGACTCCCTCTGCCGCCGGGAGCCGGCGAGCTGCCGAGGGGTGGTGCTATGCTTGCGCGCATGGCACGCAAGTGGACCGGCCACGTCATCTCGCACACGCACTGGGACCGCGCCTGGTACTGGACCTTCGAGGAGACGCGCACGCGCCTGCTCGATCTCCTGGACGATCTGCTGGGGCTGATGCGGCGCGAGCCGCGCTACCGCGCCTTCGTCCTCGACGGGCAGCTGGCGATGGTGGAGGACTACCTCGCGCTCCGGCCGGAGCGGGCCGAGGAGCTGCGCGCGCTGGCCCGCGCGGGGCGGCTCCTCGTCGGCCCCTTCTATGTGCTCCCCGACCTCTTCCTCCCGGCGGGCGAGTCGCTGCTGAGGAACCTGGAGGCGGGGCGACGGGCCGCGCGCCGCCTCGGCCTCGGCGAGGTGATGCCTCTCGGTTATCTCCCCGACCCCTTCGGGCACCCGGCACAGCTCCCGCAGATCCTGGCCGGCTTCGGCCTCGAGGGCGTCGTCCTGGCGCGAGGGGTCGGCGACGAGGGCGAGGCGCTGGGCGCCGACTTCTGGTGGGAGGCGCCAGACGGGAGCCGGGTCCACGCGACCCACCTCACGGGCGGCGGCTACTGCAACCTGATGCGGCTCGGCGACGGCGCGCCCGACCCGGAGGAGGCCGCGACACGCGCCACCGCGACGGTTGGCAAGCGCCTCGAGGAGATGGCGGCGGCCTGCCCGCACGGCGAGCTCTACCTCTCGAACGGCTGCGACCACCTCCCGCCGCAGCCCGAGCTCCCCGCGCTCCTCGAGGCGGTGAACCGCCGGCAGCGCGAGGTTAGGCTCGTGCACAGCACGCCGCTCGCGTACCAGCGCGCTGTGCGCCGCGCGGCGCGCGCGGGACGGGCGACGCTCGGCGTGCACCGCGGGGAGCTCCGCGCCTCCCGCTACGCGAACCTCCTCCCCGGCGTGCTCTCGACGCGGGTCGACCTCAAGCTCGGCCTGCACGCCGCCGAGCTGGAGCTGCTGCGCTGGGCCGAGCCCTGGAGCGCCCTCGCGCTGACCCGCGAGACGGGCCGCGATGACCGCGCGCTCCTCGAGCACGCCTGGAGGCTCCTCCTCCTCTGCCAGCCGCACGATGACGTCTGCGGCTGCAGCATCGACGCGGTCCACGCCGACGACGTGAACCGGCTCGCCCGCGCGCTCCAGGTCGCGCGGCGGGTGAGCGAGCGCGCGCTGGGGGCGATCAGCGGCGGCGCGCTGCTCGCCGTGAACCCGCACCCGTGGCCGCTGCGG
>JAKLHH010000819.1 GCA_022710245.1 Myxococcota bacterium | reverse complement strand
AGGTGCCCGGCGCGCTCGCGCAGAGGTTGAGGACCACCTTCGGCGCCTTCACCTTGGCCGCCAGGGCGCTGCAGGTGCCGCCGCTCCCGCCGAAGAGCGCGATCATGTAGCCGACGAGCCCCTTCAGGTTCGCCTGCACCGCGCCGGAGTGGGTGACCCCCGTCACGCTCGAGCCCAGCGTGCCGGTGGCGGTCGCTGACCCGGAGCCGACGGTGGCGGTGCAGGTCAAGGTCAGCCCGTCGCCGCTCCCGCTCCCCTGATCGCCGATCTTCGCGTCGGCGGCATAGGCCCGGTCCCACCCGACCTTGAGGTCGAGCCCGGCCTCGCGTGCGCCCGCCTCGCGCGCGCCCGCCTCGCGCGCGCCCGCCTCGGCGCCCCGCACATCCGCGGCGGGCTTCGTGTCGTCGCTGCACCCGGCTGCCCCGAGGAGGGCCAGCACCATCATCACGCTCAGGGACCGCATCGTCAGCCTCCACGCGCTCGAGGACGCCCATGGTGCCAGGCGAGCGCGCGGCTGTCAGTGACCTCGCGCACCAGGCCAAGCCAAGCCTTGCGCGCCGGGCGCGGCGCGTGTTTGATCCCCGACGATGAAGGCTGCCTCCGCGCTGATCCTCGCGCTGCTCCTCGGCCTGCTCGGCTGGCTCTTCCTGCGCCGGCCTGCCGAGCTCGCCCGACCGCTCGCGCGCGCGACGACGGGCGCCTCCTCGGGCGCGCGCGAGGGGGCCTGTCCGCGCCTCGCCCCGGTCCCCGTGCGTCCGGCGCCGCTGCCGCCGCCAGCGCGCGTGCGCTGGGTCGCGGTGGGCGCCGCCGAGACCCCTGCCTGGAACCAGGTCCAGATCGAGCAGGACGCGGAGCTCCTGCGCAGCGTGCTCGGCCCCTCGGCCGGGGTCGTCCTCCTCGGCGGCGGCCCCGGTGGCCGCGACGTGCAGGTGAGCTCTCGCAAGCGGCGCGGCGACGCGTTCCTGCAGTCCCTGGCGGACCTCCTCTCTCCGCGAGGCGGGCGCGACAGCCACTACCGGCGCAGCCGCCTCCCGCTCCACGCCTCCGCGGGCGCTCGCGAGCTGAGGAGCACCCTCGCGGCGCTCACCCGCGTCTCCGGCCCGCCGCTCCTGCTCTACCTCGGCGGCCACGGCGATCAGGGCGCGGCCGCGAAGCAGACCTACGTCAGCCTGTGGGGCGGCCACCGCCTCACCGCCGAGGAGCTCGCCGGCTGGCTCGACGGCGCGGCGCGGCCGGTGCAGCTCGTCGTCACCACCTGCTACGGTGGGGGCTTCGCCGAGGCGGTCTTCCGCGGCGCCGATCCGGCGCAGGGTGTGGCGCAGGGACGCTGCGGCCTCTTCGCGACCACGCACGACCTGCCGGCGAGCGGCTGCGATCCCAACCCGGTGCGCGAGGCCCAGGAGGGCTACGCGCTCCACCTCTTCAGCGCCCTCGCCCGCCGCGACCGTGACGGCAAGCTGCTGCCCGCGTCAGCCGTCGACCTCGACGGGGACGGGGCGGTCTCGCTGGCCGAGGCGCACGCGCGGGCGCGGATCGATCTCGACTCGGTCGACGTGCCCACCACCACCTCCGAGCGCTGGCTGCGCCAGGTGGCCCCGGGCAAGGGGCGCCGCCTGGCCGTCCCGCTCGTCGAGGAGCGCGCCGTGGCCCGCGCGCTGGCGCAGCGGACGCGGCTCCCCGAGGAGCGCGCCGCGGTCCGGCGCGAGCTCACCCTGCGCGAGGCCGCCATCACCCGGGCGAGGGAGCGGCTCGATCGCGCGGCCGCCGTCGAGGACGACACGGCCCGCGAGGCGATCGGCGCGCTCCTCGCGCGCTGGCCCGTCCTCGACGACCCCTGGCACCCCGACTTCGCCGAGCTGCTCCGCTGCCAGCGCAAGGCGATCGAGGAGCACCTGCGCTCCTCGCGGGCCTACGCCGAGTACCAGGACGCGCGCGACGACGCCGAGGACGCCGAGGACCAGCACTGGACGCTCCGGCGACAGGCGGCGCCCGTCGAACGGCTCGGCCGCGCGCTGGAGACCATCGAGCTCGCCGAGCGGCTGCGCGCGAGGGGCGGCGCCGACTGGAAGCGCTACGAGGAGCTCGTCGCCTGCGAGCGGGGCGTGCCGACGACCAGCGCCACCACAACCAGCGCCACGCCGACGACGCGCCCCGTGCCCAGCCCCTGACCCGACGCCAGGCGCGGGCGCAGCTCAGGGGTTGTAGAGGCGGATGCGGTTGTTGTGGAAGTCCGCGATGTAGACGCGGCCTCCGGAGTCGACGGCGAGGGCGATGGCGCAGGCCATCGCAGCTTCCTTCGCGGGCCCGTCCGTGCAGCCCCACGCGGTCCCCGCCACCGTGGTGACCTGCCTCGTGGTGAGGTCGATTCGACGCAGGCGGCTGTTGCCGCAGTCGGCGACGTAGAGGCCGCCCTTGCCGTCGAGCGCCACGTCGTGGGGCGCGTTGAACCGGGCCTGCTCCGCTGCCCCGTCCTGCGGTCCCAGCTGCGGGTCGGCCTTGGGGTCGCCGGCGACGAGCTGGACCTGTCCGCCCACGATCACCCGGATCACGTGGTTCAGCTCGTCCGCCACGAAGAGCGTGTCGCCGTCGAGGGCGACGCCGGTCGGGTGGCTGAACTGGGCGGACGTGGCGGGACCGTTCTTGTAGCCGCTCGAGCCGGCCACGCCCGCCAGCGTCGTCAGCGCTCCGCCGCTCAGCTTGCGGATCGTGGCGCACTCGCTGTCCGCGACGTAGGCCTGGTCCGTGCCGTCGAGGTCGAGCCCCTGAGGGCCGTTCAGCTTGCCGGTCCCGAGCCCGCCGTCGGTGCAGGCTGGGTTGCTGCCAGCGATCGTCGAGAGGATCCCTTCCTTGAGGACGCGGAGGCGGCCTGCCCCCTTGTCGGAGATGAATACCTCTCCACCGCTGGCGACCGCGACCCCCTGCGGCCCCATCAGCTCGCCGTCCAGCGCCGGCCCGTCCCTGGAGCCCGAGGTGCCGTTCCCGGCGACTGTGCTGACCAGTCCGTCGCGGACCAGGCGGACCCGCAGGTTCCAGTTGTCGGCGACGTAGACACCGCCCCCCGGCACCACCGCCACGGCGATCGGGCCGTCGAAGCGGGCCTTGAGCGCCGGCCCGTCGAGGAAGACGCCATCGTCGGCAGCCCCGGTGCCGGCGATGGTCCCCAGATAGCCGTGCGCCACACCCCAGCTCTTCAGGCTCACCGCCGGGTCGCAGATCTGCTCTTTGTTGGCCGGGTTCGGCGCCTCGGCTTCGTAGCACTGGCCGTCGATCTTGCACGCGCACTTCGGGTCGAGCGTGTCGGGGACGCGGCGCGAGTCGACGACGGGTCGAGGACCATCGGCGGTCCCTGTCTCGGTCGGGTGAGCGGCGGTTCCATGAGTGAACGAGAGGATCTGATGACAGCCGAGCTGGAGAACCAGGAGAGCCGCGAGGAGCGGCAGCGTTCGCAAGACCATCGCCGTCTAGCCTAGCCGGTCGCGAGACGTGGGCAAACTACGGAGATATTCGGAATTGCGGAATCTCGGCTACCAGATTGATTCGGCGGGCTCGCGTCGGCCTGACCCTCCGAGCGCCCTCGTCGCGGGGTGGCCGGCCGGGCCAAAGACGGCTCCAGCGCTGGTCACCCGCCCCCGGCACCTCCCCTGTCCATTCCGGCACTTGCGAAACCGCGGCGTGGCACCAATGCTGCAGCCTGCGGCTCCATGCGCCGCCTGCTCGCAGTGAGCCTGTACCTCCTCCCGGCGATGGTCCAGGCCGAGCCGGTCCGCCCGCAGCTGCTCGACGCCGCCCGCCTGGCAGCCCTGCTGCGCCAGGACAACCAGTACATCCTCAGCAGCAACCCGGCCGGCGCGGCGAAGAAGTTCGAGGTCATGGCGACCTCGCCCTTCGTCTACTTCCGCGGCACCGCCGCGCGCTTCTACGATCTGCTGAAGGGCACCGACCGCGACCTCCCCGTCGTCAGCTCCAACGGGGACTCGCACCCGATGAACTATGGCCCGCTGAAGCTGCACGGCCGCCTGACCTGGGGGCCCAACGATCAGGACGAGGCCTACCGCGCCCCGTTCTCCTGGGACGTGAAGCGGGACGCGACCGGCTTGCTGCTCGCGGCCCGCGAGCAGAAGCTCTCGCCGAGCAAGCAGCAGCGCGTGGTGAAGGCCTATGTACGGGCGTACCTCGACGAGCTGGAGCGCCTGGAGCGCGGTAAGTCGCCGAGCGCTCCCACTCCCATCGTCGACCGGCTCCTCGAGCACGCGGCCGGCAAGAGCCGCCGCGACTGGCTCGCAGAGCTCCTGGATCCGAGGAGCGGCGAGTTCCGCCCCAGCGACAAGATCGTGCCCCGCCCGGGTGACGCGGTCCGGTTCCAGCCCGTGCTCAGGGCCTACCTCCGCAGCCTGCCGTCGGCGACCGCTGCGGAGCTCGCGCGCTACCAGGTCCAGGCCGTCGCGGAGAAGCAGGGCTCGGGCGTGGGCAGCATGGGCATGAGGCGCT
>JAKLHH010000818.1 GCA_022710245.1 Myxococcota bacterium | reverse complement strand
TGGCAGGTCAGACCGCACTTGCCCGCCGAGCAGACGTTGCCGGCCTCGCACTTGGTCCCCGCGTTGGTCCCGGTGCAGTCACCGCTCGCCCCGCAGAACCCCGGGTCGACGAGCGGGTCGACGCACTTGCCGCTGCACTTGACCTGTCCCGTCGTACAGCCGCCGGGGAGGGTGCCCTCGCCGCTCGGGATCCCGTCGTACTTGACGATCGGGCCGTCGCTGGTCTTCGGAGGCGGGTTGCTCTCGGAGCAGGCCGCGAGCGAGAGTGAGATGAAGAGAGTCCACAGCAGTCGAGCGCGCATTCGACCTCCTCTGTCTGAATGGCTAGTTGAGGGAGGAACTATACCCTGGCTCGCACGAGCGTGGGTGATGTTTCGTCGTGTAGCTTCGATGGCCACGCTTACCATCTTTCTCCTGACAGACGCCTCGCGTACTGGCACGGCTCTGCCTGTAACGGTCCGAGATCGCGGCTTCTCAGCTGGTCCCCCTCGGAGCTAGACTGATCGCGTGCACCGTCGACGAGCTGTCGCTGGAGGGGTGGCTCCGCTGCTCCTCCTCTTGATCTCCTGCATCTCCTGCAGCGAGAAGACCCCCGAGGGGCCGACCCTCGCCGCGGTGGATCCCTCCCGCGGCCCGGCCGATCAGGCCACCCCGGTGCGCATCCTCGGCAGCTTCCGCCCGCTCCTCCGCGCGAGCTACGACGACCCCTCGCAGCGCCTGGTCACCGACACGACCTTCACCGCGCGGCTCGGCGGCGTCGACCTCGCCGAGGTGACCTACGTCGGCCCCGGCGAGCTCCACGCCGTGGTCACCGCCGGACGCGCCGCCGGCGTCCACGACCTCGAGGTCCTCGACCCCCGCGGCCAGCGCGGCGCGCTCGCGGCTGCCTTCACCATCGGCGGGCCCGCGGACGCCTCGGTCGAGGCGCGTGCGGACGCGGGGCAGCCCGACGCGCGGCGCGAGGCCTCGGCGCCGGACCTCGCCCCGGACCTGCGGCCGCGAGCGGACGTGCGGCCCGGCGACGGATGCACGCCGCAGACCGGCTGGTGGAACGTCGCCTATCGCTATCGCCAGCGCCTCACCGTGACGCAGACCAACCAGGGCGGGCTGCCGGCGGGCTACTCGCTGCGCGCCACCCTCGACGCGGCCACCGCGGTCGCCGGCGGGCAGCTGCAGGCGAGCGGCGACGACCTCCGGGTGGTCGGCGCCGCGGGCGAGCTCGACCGCCGGCTGGTCGACGCGGGCAGCGCGCAGGCGCAGATCTGGTTCCGGACCGCCAAGCCGATCAGCGGCTCGAGCACCGACTACTGGCTCTACTTCGGCGCGCCCGGCGCGAGCTCGCCGCCGGCCCGCTGGGCCGACATGATGGGCGCCGCGAGCGCCTCGGCGGTCTACCTCGCCGCCGACGACTTCGAGTCCGACCTCGCGGGCATCTACCCGAACGGCTGGGAGGGGTCCCCGGCGTACAAGGTGCAGCTCGACGGCACCAACAAGGTGCTCAACCTGGAGAAGACCGCGAGCGCGGCCGGCGATCTGATCTTCGCGGGCAACGACACCTGGGGCGACGTGGTGGTCGAGGCGCGGCTCAAGATCCTGCAGGCCGGCAGCGGCCAGCTGCAGGGCGTCTTCACCCGCGTCGAGGCGGCGACGGCGTTCTCCGCGCTCTGGTTCGGCCTCTCCGGCACCCAGACCCTCGAGGCCCACGTCTCCACCCTCGCCACCACCACGGCGCCCTGGACGCCCGGCGCCGCGGTCGCCCAGTGGCCCCTCGCCTCTCCCGCCGGCACCGGCTGGCACTCGATCGAGGTGCGCCAGCTCGCCAAGAGCGCCAGCTTCCGCTTTGACGGTACCGCCGTCGGCAGCTACACGAACCCGGGCACGAACATGGCGCACGGCCGCGTCGGGCTCGGGGTCGGCTTCGGCGCCACCCACGTGCACTGGGACGACGTGGTGGTCCGCCGCTACGTGAGCCCCGAGCCGACGGTCACGCTGGGTCCGCTGCAGTTCCTCTGCCAGTAGCCGCCCCGCCGCCAGCAGCCTCCCCGTCGCCGCTGCCGCTGCCGCTGCCGCGTCTGGACCTGGGCGCGCGCAAAGAAACGCGTGTCCTTCCGCGTGCGTCCCCGCCCGCGGGGGGTTGACATCCCGAAGACCCCGCGGGTATAGAGGCGCGGATAGCGTGCCCGCGGGAATGTTGCAGGGCCCCTTCGGGTTGACGCCGCCAGGGCGGGACAAGCGGTCAGCGCAGGCAAGCGCAACTCCAGTTCGGAGCGAGGTCATGTCTGACGAACGCACGATGATCCAGGTCGAGAACCTGACCAAGGACTACGGCGGCCATCAGGCCGTCGCCGGCATCTCCTTCGAGGTGCACAACGGCGAGGTCCTCGGGTTCCTCGGCCCCAACGGCGCCGGCAAGTCGACCACGATGAAGATCCTCACCTGCTTCATCGCCCCCTCCACGGGCACCGCCAGGGTGGGCGGGCACGACGTCCTGGAGCGCTCCCTCGAGGTGCGCCGCCTGGTCGGCTACCTCCCCGAGGACACGCCGCTCTACCAGGACCTCACCACCCTCGAGTTCCTCGAGTTCGCGAGCGCGCTGCGCCAGGTGCCGCACGACGAGCGCCCGCGCCGCATCCGCGAGATCTCGAAGGTCTGCGGGCTGCACGAGGTGATGGGCAAGGCCATCGGCGAGCTCTCCAAGGGCTACCGCCAGCGCGTGGGCCTGGCGCAGGCGATGATCCACGACCCGCCGATCCTCATCCTCGACGAGCCGACGAGCGGCCTCGACCCCAACCAGATCGTCGAGATCCGCGAGCTGATCAAGGAGATCGGCAAGCAGAAGACGGTCATCCTCTCGACCCACATCCTGCCCGAGGTGCAGGCGACCTGCGGCCGCGTGATCATCATCCACGAGGGCAAGCTCGTCGCCGACGGCACGCCGCAGTCGCTGGCGAGCCAGGACGCCTCGAACAACTACAAGCTCCTCATCGAGGCGGGCGCCACGGAGAAGGTGGAGCCGGTGCAGGAGAAGCTCTCCGGCATCGCCGGCGTGGTCAAGGTCACGCCCGTCGACGGCGAGGGCGGCGCCCTCGGCTTCATGGTCGGCGCCACGGCGGAGAAGGACATCCGGCGCGACCTCTTCACCTGCGCCAAGGACAGCGGCTGGATCCTCCTCGAGCTGCACCGCCAGGCGGCGAGCCTCGAGGACGTCTTCCGCAAGCTCACCCGGGAGTAGCCGATGGGAAACACGCTGACCATCACGCGTCGCGAGCTCGGCTCGTACTTCAACTCGCCGGTGGCCTACATCGTCATCACGGTCTTCCTGCTGGTCTCCGGCTACCTCTTCTTCTCGCAGGTCTTCCTCGTCAACGAGGCGACGCTGCGCGACTTCTTCAGCACCACGCCGCTCATCTTCATCTTCTTCGCGCCGGCGCTGACGATGCGCCTGCTCGCCGAGGAGAAACGCACCGGCACCCTCGAGCTCCTCATCACCATGCCGGTCACCGACTGGCAGGTCGTCCTCGGCAAGTTCTTCGCCGCGCTGGCCGTCCTCGCGGTGGCGATCGTGCTGACCTTCGCCTACCCGATCACGCTCTCGCGGATGGGCGAGCTCGACTGGGGCGCGGTGGTGGGCGGCTACCTGGGCCTGCTGCTGATGGGCGCGGCCTACGTGGCGATCGGCCTGATGTGCTCGAGCTGGACCCGCAACCAGGTGATCGCCTTCATCGTCTCCTTCGGCATCACCTTCTCGCTCTACCTCTGCGGCAAGCTCCTGCCGCTGATGCCGTCCGCCCTGGCGCCGGTCGTCGAGTACATCTCCCTCGACGCCCACTTCACCAACATCGCGCGCGGCGTGATCGACTCGCGCGACCTCATCTACTACGGGTCGCTGATCGGCGCCTGCCTCTTCCTGGCGACGCGCTCGCTCGACAGCCGCAGGTGGCGGTAAGGAGGCCCCCATGGCAAGCAGCGGAAAGCTCAAGCGCGGCGGCAACGCGATCGTCTACACGGTGCTGGCGCTCGGCGTCGTCATCCTGCTCAACCTGGTCGCGAGCCGCAAGTTCGCGCGCCTCGACCTGACGCAGGACAAGATCTACACGATCAGCGACGCCTCGAAGAAGCTGGTCGCCTCCCTGCCCGACCGCATGTCGGTCAAGGCCTTCATCTCCGGCGACCTGCCGCCGCAGGTGCGCAGCATCGCGCGCTACCTGCGCGACATGCTCGAGGAGTACGCCACCGCGTCGAAGGGCAAGCTCGCCTGGGAGGTGATCGACCCGACCAACGACGAGAAGGCCAAGGAGGAGGCGCGGCGCCTCAAGGTCACCCAGGCGCGCCTCTCGGTCTTCGAGAAGAGCAAGGCCTCGGTGAGCGAGTCCTTCCTCGGCGTCGCCTTCCAGTACGGCGGCAAGGTCGAGTCGCTCCCCTTCGTCTCCGACCTCGCGACGCTCGAGTACCAGGTCTCCTCGACCATCCGCCGCCTCACCACCAAGA
>JAKLHH010000817.1 GCA_022710245.1 Myxococcota bacterium | reverse complement strand
CTCGTGTAGAGCTGGTCCTGCTCGGCCCACCGGAAGGCCTTCAGCTGCGCGCCGGCCCGGTAGAGGTCCATCGCGCGGGCGACCTGCCAGGCGAGGAACTCCTTGAACTGGGTGTTGCTCGCCAGGTACTGCGGGTCGTGCTTCTCCACCGCGAGCGCCAGGCCGAGACTGTAGACGGTGAACTCCAGCGCGCCGGAGACGCCGTCGGTCCACTGCTCGCTCCACAGGCCGCGCTGGTTGAGGTCGACGCCGACCGCGGCGCCGTTCACGTAGGCCACGTACTCGTCGAGGATGTAGAGCGGCGTGTCATCCCATGCGGTCTGCCCGGTGATGTACGTCGGGAAGCGGTAGCCACGCAGGGAGCTGGGGATATGCTCCGCGACCTGCGACTTGCGCAGGTTCGGCTCGACGACGATGACGGCGCGGTTCTCGAGCACGTAGAAGCCGTTCGCCCTGCTGCCGCTCTTGTTGAAGTTGTTGCGCACGTGAGCGTTGATGCCGTGGGTCGTCTCGTGCGCGTGCGTCATCTTCTCGTCGAAATAGTACTGGTTGCCGTAGGACGCCGGCAGGTGCGACTCGAGGTCGACGAGGAGCGGCCCCCAGCCGCCGGGGTCCTTGGCGGTCTTCTGCACCGGGAAGTTGGTCCAGGTGACGCCCGAGCCAGGGCCGCTGGCGAAGGGCGCGAAGGTGGGCTCGCCCACCAGCCGCACCGGGGAGCCGCGGTCGAGCGTGCCTGTGCAGGCGGTCAGGAACAGGGTGAAGGTCAGGAGAGCGCGGGGGCGACGCTTCATGATCGTGCCCTTGTGCAAGGCCAGTGCCCGGAAGACTCCGTGCAGATCAACCGGTTGCGCGCGCCCTCGTGGAGTGCTGCCTCCCCAGCTGGGGGGATGTGCCCCCTGACGCGAGGCAGGGTATAAGCCATTGTCGCGGCGCCGCACAGGTCGGGCGGTCGGGCGTCGCGGCCGCGACCAACAAGTGATTGGAGGCGCAATGCTCCCCCGCACGCTCGAGCCCGAGGTGATGGACACGGCCGAGGAGGCCGCCGACTACGACGCCATGGACCACGCGGCGGTGAACCGCGCGTTCGTCACCGACCTGCTGCAGCTGCCAGGGCTCGCCTGCGAGCAGGTGCTCGACCTCGGCGCCGGGACGGCGCTGATCCCCATCGAGCTCTGCCGACGTGCAGCGTCCGCGAGGGTGGTCGCGGTGGACGCCGCGCGCCAGATGCTGCGGCTCGGCGCGCGCAACCTCGCCGACGCCCGCCTCGGCGATCGCGTCACGCAGGCGCTCGCCGACGCGAAGCGGCTCCCCTTCCTGGACCGCGCCTTTACGCTGGTGATGACGAACAGCCTGCTGCACCACCTGCCGCAGCCCGGCGAGCTCCTGGCCGAGATGCTGCGCGTCGCACGGCCCGGCGGCTGGCTCTTCGCGCGCGACCTCCTGCGGCCCGAGAGCGAGGCGGAGCTCGAGCGGCTCGTCGGGGTGCACGCGGCGGGCGCGTCGCCCCGCCAGCAGCGGCTCCTCGCTGACTCGCTCCGCGCCGCCGTCACCGAGGAGGAGCTCCGCGCGATGGTGCACCGGCTCGGCCTGCAGAGCGCGAGCGTCGCGAGGAGCTCGGACCGCCACTGGACCTGGGCGGCGCGCGTGCCGTGACGAGGGTGGCCTGGCCGCGCGGCTGCGCAGCCGCTCAGCTGCGCTTGACCTCGA
Organism: Myxococcota bacterium; assembly: GCA_022710245.1. Next base: position 2,782 of record JAKLHH010000817.1, on the reverse strand, counting down.
GCTGCACGTAGTCGTCGTCGACGCCGGAGCAGGGGCAGTACTCGAGCCGGTAGCGGATCTCCTCGCGGAGCTTGCGCAGCGCCTCCTCCTCGCTGGAGGCGCGGCTGAGGCAGACCGGCGCATCGCAGGCGGCGAGGAAGTCACCGTCTCGCTGTCGCCTCACCCGGGCTTGGAAGAGCCGTCCCATGCTGGATCAGGTAGCGAGTCGCGCGGGCTCGCGCAAGCTCGACGTGCGAGCGGGCGCCGCGAGGGCGAGCAGGCGACGCGAGGGCGAGCAGGCGAGGCCCGTGCACGCGGGGTCGAGGCACGCGGGGTCGAGGCAGATCGAGCGGGCGGGCGGGTCGCGGCGGGCGCGGCGGCTAGCGGGTCTGGGCGACCGGGGCGGAGGGGGCGCGGTTGCCGTTGACGGCCGGCAGCGGCTTGTAGGCGCCCTCGGTCGGCTGCAGCCCCTCGAGGAGGTGCAGGGCGCCGAACTTCTGCTCGATCGTCATCCGGTCCGGGAACTCCACGCGCACCCGCGCGTGGACGACGCCGGTGCCGCCGATGTCACCCTCGTGATCGAGGCACTGGACGCGCGCCGAGGCGCCGACCGTCGAGATCAGCCCGGAGACCGTCGACTCCACGAGGGCCAGCTCGCCGCCCTCGAGGACGCTGCTGTTGCCGACGGCGATGCGGATGTCGCCGGTCCAGGCGGAGACCTGGTGAGCGCTGGCGAGCGCCGGCAGCGGCGCCGGCGCAGGGGCGTGCGCGCACGCGGAGAGCAGGACCACCAGGAGGAGGAGGGGGAGCATGAGGTTCTTCATCTTCATCTGAGCCCGCCTTTCGTGGTGCGCCGCCAGCGTCACCTGCCGAGAGGTAAAGCAAGCGACGCGCCACGGCTCCCTCGACGGTGGTGAGTCGAATCCTCAAGGAGTTGCCACGATCGGCGCGGCGCCACCGCCGCTTGGGGCTGGCTGTCCCCACTTGGCCTGGGACCGACCCTGACAGTCGACCCCAACGCGTTGACTGCGAGCCCTCGTCGACGCGCCTGCATGCTTGCCGTCGATACCTTGACCGCGGACGCGTCGACGAGCGCACGCCGTCAAAACGCCGCCGTCGACGGAGCTCGTGAAGGTCGCCCCGCGCCCGAGCGCCACTCCCGCTCGGTCGCGCTCCGCCCCGGCGAAGTTGCTTCATCGCGGAGCCTCCGGAGGAGGCGTGCAGGGCAAATTCGCCCTGCTCGCGTCGTTCACCGCGTGGTACGAGCGTTGCAATCGTCGAGCCCATGACGGTGGAGATTCCGCGAGGTGAGTGGGCTGAGTTCTGCCGACAGTTCAGCCGGCTGCACCGTGGCTGGCTGGTCTGCGTGATCGAGCTCCCCGGTGAGGCCGCCGACCAGGACGCCCTGGACCACCCCGCCGCGACCGTCCTCGCCCGGGACCTCCCGCTGCGTGAGGTCAGCGCCGCCGCGGGGCGCGCCGGGGCACGGGTCGTCGCCGGCGACGAGGACGGCCACCTGCTCGAGGACGCGCGCCGGCTCGTCCTCGAGCAGACCGAGGCGGGCGCGCACCGCGGCCTTCGCCTCGACGGGGAGCGCGCCACCGTCCTGATCCGCTTCCGCAGCCCGGTCGCGCCCGAGAGCGTCGACGGGCTCGGGTGACCTGGCGCGTCGGCCGCACCGGCGGGCGCGGGGCGAGGAGCGAGGAGTGAGGAGCCAGCGATGCTGAGGAGCGCGAGATCGATCATCGGGTATCACCTCCGCGCCATCGACGGGGTGATCGGCAAGGTGAAGGACATCCTCTTCGACGACGCGCGCTGGAAGATCCGCTACCTGCTCGTCGACACGGGCCGCTGGCTGCCAGGCCGCCAGGTGCTCATCTCGCCGGAGGCGATCGGCGAGCCGGAGTGGCGCGAGCGCGTGGTGCCCGTGCGGCTCACGCGGCAGCAGGTGGAGGCGAGCCCGGACCTGCGCACCGACGAGCCCGTGGCGCGGCAGCACGAGGAGGCGCTCGCGACCTACTACCGCTGGGCGCCCTACTGGATGCCCGGCGCCGGCATCTTCGCGGGCGTGCCGGCCCCCGTCGAGGGGCCCCTCGCGCCGCCGCAGCAGCACGGCGACCCGCACCTCCGCAGTGTCAAGGAGGTGCATGGTTATCAGCTCCGCGCCGTCGACGACGAGATCGGGCACCTGGAGGACCTGGTGATGGACACCGGCGACTGGTCCCTCCGCTACCTGGTCGTCGACACCCGCCGCTGGCTCCCCGGGCGCCGGGTGCTGGTCTCGCCCGAGTGGGTCACGCGGCTCGACTGGGTCGAGGGGCAGGTCGGGGTCGACCTGACACGGCAGCAGGTGCAGAATAGCCCCGAGTTCGACCCCTCGGCGCCGGTGAACCGCGAGTACGAGGAGGTCCTCTACGACTACTACGGCCGCCCGGCGTACTGGAGATGAACGGCGGCGGGAGCTTCTTCGGCGCGTGCACGAAAAATTGTCCGGTGGAGGGTGTGGGCGAAGGAGCGAAGCTCCGGGGGCAGGGCAAGTGCCCGATGGTGGTGAAGCTCCGGGGGGCGCGCAGGCGCCAGCGCAGGCGACGCCGCACCGGCGCCACTTCGCGATGCTGCGCTCGTTCGTGCCGGCCGACCTCTTCACGCTCGCGAACGCGACGTGCGGCATGGGCTCGATCCTCTGCTGCCTCGCGCACCGGGCCGGCGCCGCGCCCGGCGCGCTGTGGGCCGCGATCCTGCTGCTCCCCGTGGCGCTCGCCTTCGACGTCCTCGACGGCTTCGTCGCGCGTCGCAGCCGGCA
>JAKLHH010000816.1 GCA_022710245.1 Myxococcota bacterium | reverse complement strand
GTCCGCCAGCTCCTCGGCCTGCCGACCGCCGCGCCGCTGGTCGCCGCCGCGACGGGCAAGGGCAGCGGGCTCCTCGCGGTCGTCGAGGCGATCGCGAAGCAGGTGGTCGCGTCGATCAAGCCCTGAGCGCGCCGGAGCGCCGGCGGCAGGATCACCGTCAGTGGCAGTCGAGCAGCAACGAGCAGAGCCCTTCGCAGCACTGGTGCGGCGCGCAGTCGGTGCACACGCTCCCGCGCCCGTCGATCGCGCAGTGGTTGTCCGTCAGCGCGTTGACGGGCGCGCAGACATTGCCGAAGGGCTCGCAGCAGGTGTTGCAAGGCCCGCAGCTCGACTGGCAGTAGCCAGCCACGCAGGCCTTGCCGCCGGCGCAGGGCTGGCAGAGGTCGCCGGCCGCGCCGCACAGCGACGGGTTCTGGCTCCCGTAGAGGATGCACTGGGACATGCTGTTGCCGACGGGGCTGGAGCGGCAGCAGCCGCCCGGGCAGACCGCCGGCGTGCAGACACAGAAGCCATTGCTGCAGACCTGCCCCGCCGCACAGGCCGGGTTGCAGATCTTCTGATCGGATCCGCCCTTGTCGACGGCGGGCGGCTTGTCGACGGCGGGCGGCTTGTCGACGGCGGGCGGCTTGTCGACGGCGGGCGGCTTGTCGACGGCGGGCGGCTTGTCGAGCCACTTCTTGTCGACGGTCAGCGGCTTGTCGAGCCACTTCTTGTCCAGGGCGAGCGCCTTGTCCGCGGGCTTGTGGTCGGAGGCCTGGTCCACCGACTTGCCGTGGTCGGAGCCCGGCGAGTCCGCTGGAGGCTGGTCGATCAGCGCGCGGTCGGCGTGGCGATCCGCCGGTGCGTCGGAGGGGCCCTCGCCGCCTCGCTCGGGGGCGGGGCGGTGATCCTCGCGCCCGGAGTCAGCGCCGAGCCCGACCAGCCAGTGGCAGCCGGCGAGGAGGGCGAGGAGGAGGACGCCGGAGGTGCGCACGGGCTCCATTATAGCCCGGGCCGCCCTGCCCCGGTGGGCGGCGCTAGCGAGCCCTGGTCCCCGCGTAGAGGGCGATGGTCCTGACCGCCTCGTCGGCGGAGCGGAAGCAGGGGATCCCCGCCTCCTCGAGGCCGCGCGCCATGGGGTCGTAGGGCCGCCCGCTGTCGAGGCAGGCGATGATCGGCTTCTGCGCCTCGGGCGCGAGGCGCTGGAGGCGCGAGACCAGGCTCCCCGCGGCGCGGATCGACTGCTCCTCGGGGACGCCCTCGGCGAGCGTCGCCATCGCCGGCGTCAGCGGGATGGTCGCGCAGAGGACCACGTCGACCCCCGGATCGGCGAGGAACGCGCGCACCGCCTCCTCGTGCGGCCCGTCGCCCGCCATCGGCGTCAGGTCGAGCGGGTTGCGGACCCCGACCAGCGCGTCCAGCTTCGAGTCGGCGAGCGCCTTCGCGAGCTTGCCGCGCGTCTCCTCGGAGAGCCGCGCCAGCTCCAGCGACCAGCCATCGCCGCGCAGGCTGTCGGCGATCCCCACCGTCTCGTAGCCGGCGTTGGAGAGCGCCGCCAGGCGCCGCCCGCGCCAGCGCTTGCCGCCCATCAGCGAGGAGATCTTGAGCAGCCCCTGGAACTCGCCGAAGGTCCGCGCCACGTGCGCGCCCGCCCGCTGCACGATCGCCTCGCAGACGTCGTAGTCGCCCGCCAGCGAGGCGGTGTGGCCGCTGGTCGCGGTCTTGCCCTCGGCCGTGCGGCCCGCCTTGTAGAAGATCACGTCGCGCCCGCTCTGCACCACGCGCTGCACCGCGCGCGCGAAGGCGAGCCCGTCGCCGTCCTTGAAGCCCTCGACGTAGACCGCGAAGGTGCGCACCTCCGGGTCGCCGGCGAGGTGAGAGAGGAAGTCGGCGACGGTGAGGTCGACCTGGTTGCCGGTGGAGACCGCGTAGCGCGGCGAGAGCCAGTCGAGGTTGCTCATCCGGCTGATCATGTAGGCGCCGCTCTGGCTGATGAAGGCCACGTTGGCGCGGCCGTCCTCGCGGAGCGGCAGCTTCTCCTGCGGGATGAAGAGCGTGTGGTAGCGCCCCGGGCGCGAGACGATGCCGAGGCAGTTGCCGCCGTTCGCGACCAGGCCGCGGCCCGCCGTGCGCGCGCGCCCGATCGCCGCGCGGACGCGGTCCTCGAGCCCGGCGCCGCCCTCCTTCTCGCCCATCCCGCCGGGGATGAGGATGACGCCCACCGCGCGGTCGTGCTCGGCGAGCTCCTCCATCAGCTCGGGGACCTGCTCGGCGCCCACCGCGACCACGAGCACGTCGACCCGCTCGGGCAGGTCCTTCACCGAGGGGACGCAGCGGACGCCGTCGACCTCCGCGCAGTCCGGACGCACCACGTAGGCGTGGGCGCGGTCGAAGCCCGCCTCGAGGATGTTGCGCAGGATGATCCGCCCCATGTTCATCCCCTTGGCGGAGACGCCGATGACGGCCAGGCTCTTCGGCTTGAGCAGCGCGTCGAGCGAGGCGAGCGGCCGCGGCGCCGGCAGCGCCTGCCGCGGGCGGAACTTGAGCAGGCCGTCGAGCACGCAGAGCTCGCCGCCGACGACGCCGAAGGGGTTCACCTCCAGCTCGCTGACCACCAGGCCTTCGCCCGGGCCGTCGGAGCCGAAGCGGCGCGCGACCTCGCGGAAGGCCGCGAGCGCGCGGAGGATCGCCGCGTCCTCGAGGAGGCGCCGGCCGGCGCGGGTGCGCCCGGTGAGCCGGCGGTAGGCGAGCGTCCCGCGGAAGAGCTCGAGCTGCTGCTCGGGCTCGAGGAGCTCGGCGCTCGCGCTCACCACGGCGAGGCCCTTCTTGCAGAGCTCGCCGTAGAGCTCGGTGTCGATGCCGCCGACGCCGGCGGTGAGCACCGGGCCGAACTCGCGGTTATGGCGGAGCGCGAGGAGCACCTCGGCGCCGGCCTCGCCGCCGCCCGCGAGCGCGAGCTTCTCGACGACGAGGATCCCGCGCAGGTCGGCGCGGATCGCCGCCTCGAGCGCGGGGCCGCCGAGGCCGCGGTAGGGCTCGGGCGCGTGGCCGGGCGCGGCGGAGAGGGCGCGCGCGTAGCGGCGCGGCACCTCCTCGAGCATCGCCCGCACCCCTGCCGCCACCGCGGCCGGCTCGGCGGCGACCATCGCCACGCCGCCGACGTCGGTCTTGTGCGCGATCTGCGGCGAGACCACCTTCAGCACCACCTGCCCGCCGCTGCCGGCGAGCGCGGCGAGCCTCGCCGCGTCGAGCGCGCCGCCCGGCGGCACCAGCTCGAAGCGCGGCACGCGGCAGCCGGCTGCGGCGAGGAAGCGGTAGACCTCGTGCTCGAGGAGCGAGGAGCGGCCTTCGCGCGCGGCCTGCTCGAGGATCGACTGCATCGCGGTGCTGTCCACGTCGGTCTTTGTCTCGGTCATCTCTCTCTCCACGCGCTGGGATCTACGTCCGGCGGCGTGGGGACCCCGGCCGCGGGCCCCTCCCCGCCCTTGCTCACTCGCGGCCGGGCGCCGTGCGGACCACCGCCGGAGTGCCCGCTCCTTCGGCGCGGGCGGGGCTCTGGCCCCTCCCACGGCCCCCCACGCCGCCTCATCAGGCTCTCAGTGCTTGTCGACTCCCACGGCCCCACGCGCCGCCTCAATGAGCTCTCGAAGCTTGTGGGCTGGTCGCGAGGCACTAGGGTTCTTGTGAAATCAGAATGGGTGCTAGGCCGCCGCCCCGAAGAGCAGCTCGCGGAGCGCGTCGGCGGTCAGCTCGCCGCGCTTGAGGACGGCGCGCGGCACCTCGGCGGTGCCAGCGACCTTGCCCGCGCCCTCGCCGCCGAGGACCGCGAGCACCTGCCCGGCGAGCGGCCCGCCGAGGAGCTCCTTCCAGGGCGCCACCGCGTCCGCCGCGAGCACGCCGCCGGTGAGCCGCGTGAGGAGCGCCCGCGTCTCGCGCGCGCCGATCCCCGCCGCGCGGCAGGCGCGGTAGGCCTCGCCGGCCGCGATCCCCGCCGCGAAGGCGTCGAGGTTGGTCTTCAGCACCTTCTCGCCCTTGCGCTCGAAGGCGCCGCGGATCCCGCCCTCCAGGCGCCTCCGCTCGAGGCCCAGGTAGGGGCTCGCCGCGCCGAGGAGGACCATGTTCTGCGCCCGCGCGCTGCCCGCGCCGCGCGCGAGGCGCTCGGCCGGGATCAGCACCGCGTGCGGCAACGCCGCCACCGCGTCGAGGAGCGCCTCCTTCTCCGGGTAGGCCTCGATGTTGACGTAGGGGTCGGTCCCCGTCACCACCACGCCGTCGGGTGAGAGGTACTCGACGTAGCGCAGGCTCTCCAGCGGCTCCACCGAGAGGACGATGGTGCCCCGGCCCGTCGGCACCAGGTCGCTGTGGATCGGCCGGTCGGCCACGCGCAGGTGCGAGATCACCTCGCCGCCGCGCTGGCTCATGCCGTGCACCTCGGCCTGCTTGAAGGCGAGCCCCTGCGCGAGCGCCGCCATGTCGATCACATAGGAGATGGAGAGGATGCCCTGCCCGCCCA
>JAKLHH010000815.1 GCA_022710245.1 Myxococcota bacterium | reverse complement strand
CGCTCGACCTCGGGGTCGAAGCGTCCTCCCGCGGCGAGGCGCCGCGCCCATGCCACGGCGGCGCGGCCTCCCCACGCGTCGGGCGGCTCGTCGAGCACCTCGCGCGCGGTGCCGCGATAGCGCTCGAGACGAAAGTCGTAGAAGGAGCCATCGACGTTGCAGAGCGAGAGGCCGCCCCGGGTGCCGTGGAGGCGCAGCGCGATCTCGGCGTCTCGCCCCAGCGGCAGCCGCCACGAGCACGCCAGGCTGACCACCGGCCCGCTCTCCAGCTCGAGGCGGACCACCGCGTAGTCGTCGACCACCTCCGTGCTGCGGCGGCGGCCGCCTCCGCGCACACACCCGCTCATGGCGGCGAGCGGGTGCCCGGGGAAGAGCCAGAGCGCCAGGTCGACCAGGTGCGTGCCCAGATCGATGAGACAGCCACCGCCCGACTCCGCGCGCCGGTAGTACCACGGCCGGTCTGGACCGTAGGCGTTGTGGAAGACCAGCTCCGCCGCGAAGACCTCGCCGAGGTCATCCGCGGCGAGGAGCTGGCGGACGCGCTGCACGCCGCGCAGGTTGCGGTAGGAGAGGTCGACCGCGAGGAGCCGGTCCGCGGTGCGCGCCGCGGCGACGACGCGCCGGGTCTCCTCCGCGTCCCGGCCGAGGGGCTTCTGGCAGAACACGGCCAGCCCTCGCTCGAGCGCGGCGATCGCCTCTCCGGCGTGGAGCGCGCTCGGCGTGGCGATCACCAGCCCGTCGAGGTCATCGGCGAGGAGCGCCTGCAGCCCCCGCTCGAGGCGGGCGCGCGGCGCGAGCGCGCGGGCCTGGCGGGCCGCCTCGGGATCAGGGTCTGCCACCGCCACGACCTCGACGGCCTCGCTGCGCACCAGCGCCTCGAGGCGGCTCCGGCCGATCCAGCCGACGCCGAGGCAACCGACTCGCGGCCGAGCGGTGCCCACCGCGCCACTCACGTGGTCACCAGCGCCTTGACGAACCCCTCCGGCCGCCGCCGCAGGTCCTCGAACGCCTGCCCGAGCTCCTCCAGCCGGTAACTCCGCGCGTAGAGCCGATCCGGATCGAGGCGGCCGCTGACCACCGCGTCCACCGCGGCCCGCACGCCCGCCGCGTAGACGCGAGGGTCGCGCTCGTGCGCGTTGATCACGTCGAGCCCGCGCCAGTTCCACACCTGCAGGTTGACGCGACGGAGCCCGTCCTGGTGGTAGCCGGCGATGATCAGTCGACCTCGCTCCGCGCTGATCGCCGTCGCGAGGTCCAGCGTCGCCTGCTCTCCCACCGCCTCGATCACCCGCTCGCAGCCGGCCCCGCCGGTCAGCGCCAGGACATGCGAGGCGGTGCGCTCGGGGTCCTCGAAGGGGATCGTCTCGGCGGCGCCCGCCTCGCGCGCGACCTGGAGGGCGTAGGGGCGCCGCGAGATCGCGAGCACCCGCGCCCCGGCCTGCGAGGCGAGGCGGGTCAGCAGCGCGCCGAGGAACCCGATCCCGACCACGGCCACCGTCTGTCCGGGCTCGACTCCGCTGCGATGAAAGACGTTCATCGCGCAGCCGATCGGCTCGCCAGGGAACGGACGCCCGGCCAGCGCTGCGGGCAGCTTCACGGCCGCGTCCGCGGGCGCGACGTCGTAGGCCGCGAACGCCCTCCCCGAGACGATCGCCACGCGGTCGCCCACGGCTGGCTCCTCGACACCGGCGCCCACCGCCGCCACCCTGCCCCACCCCTCGTGGCCCGGCGTCCCCGGCGGCAGCGGGTACTGGAACCACTCCCGCCCCTCCCAGACCGGGAGGCTCGACGCGCAGACACCGGAGCCCTCGAGCCTGACCAGCACCTCCCCGGGGCCGGGCATCGGGACCGGCACCTGCTCGACCACCACACGCCCGGGCGCGGTGATGATCGCCGCGCGCATGGACGCCGCCGGCTGCTCTCGCCGATCACTGCCTCCGCTGCTCCGCATCATCCACCTCCCTCCGCCCCTCCGCCGAGCGTGAGGCCCCGCCGCGAGAGCTCGCGGCTCGCCGCGTCCAGACGGTCGTCCGCGCGCTGCCCCTCCAGCCAGCCCGCGAGCTCCACGAGGCCCTCCTCGAGCGTGACCCGCGGCGCGTAGCCAAGGACGCGCTCCGCGAGACCGATGTCGGCGAAGCAGTGGCGGACGTCGCCGGCGCGGTACTCACCGGTGACGCGCGCCTCGAGCTGCTCGCGGCCGAGGACCCTGGCGAGGAGCGCCGCGACCTCGCGGACCGTCCGCGGCCGCCCGCTCCCGATGTTGAGCACCTGCCCGGCGGCCTCGGGCACCTCCAGCGCGAGCCGGCAGGCGCGGGCCACGTCGTACACGCTGACGAAGTCCCGCTGCTGTCCGCCGTCCTCGAAGATCAGCGGCGGCCTGCCGTTCAGGTACCGCGACGAGAAGATCGCCAGCACGCCGGTGTAGGGGTTGGAGAGCGCCTGCCGCGGCCCGTAGGCGTTGAAGAAGCGCAGCGCGACCGTCGGGATGCGATAGGCGCGGCCGATCATCAGCGCCATCTGCTCCTGGTCGAACTTGGAGAGCGCGTAGATCGACACTGGCCGCGCGGGCTTCCGCTCCGGCGTCGGCAGCGGGGCGAGGGGATGCCCGCCCTCCTCGAGCTCCCAGCGTCCGTGCTGCAGCTGCTCGACGCTCCGCTCGTCGGGCGCGACCTCGCCGTGCTCACCGAGGCAGAGGCCCTCGCCGTAGATGCTCATGCTGGAGGCGACGACGAGCCGCTCCACTGGCCGGCGGATCAGCTCCTCGAGCAGGACCGCCGTGCCCAGGTTGTTGGCGCCGACGTAGCTGCGCAGCTCGTACATGCTCTGCCCGACGCCCACCGCCGCCGCCAGGTGGAAGACGGCCGCCGCCCCCCGCAGCGCGTCCCGCACCGCCTCGGGGTCCCGCACGTCACCGCGGCAGAACTCCACCTCGCGCGCCAGGTACGCTGGCGGCTGGCTGGCGCCCTGATGGACCTGGGGTGAGAGGCTGTCCAGGACGCGTACGGCGTACCCACGCGCCAGCAGCTCGTCAGCCAGGTGCGAACCGATGAACCCGGCGCCGCCCGTGATGAGGATGGTCTTCCCCATGCGCCCTCCCCCCCCGCGACGGTGCGGACCGGTACGCGCTCGGCGCGTCGCCGCGCCGGGTGCTCCTCTCAGCTCGCCGGAGGACCGCTCGAGGACCTCGCCGCCGCCGCCACTCCCACTCCGCGCCCGCGAGGAGCGGGCGCCAGGATCAACTCACCTTGGTGCCGTTAAGCATGTTCCGGGCCGCGGATCAGTCAAGGACTTTGACCGCCGGCCGCCCGCCGCTCAGGCCGCGCGGGTGAGCAGCAGGCCATCAACCTGGCAGCGGACGAGGTGCGCGTAGAACCCGCCCTCCGCCATCAGCTGGTCGTGGGTCCCGCTCTCGACCAGCCGGCCCCCGCGCAGGACCACGATGCGGTCGGCCATCACCGTGGTGCTGAGGCGGTGCGCGATGATGAAGGTGGTGCGGCCACGCGCCAGCCGCGCGATCGCCCGCTGGACCAGCGCCTCTGCGTCCGCGTCGAGCGCCGAGGTCGCCTCGTCGAGGATCAGGATAGGCGGGTCCTTGAGCAGCGCGCGGGCGATCGCGAGGCGCTGCCGCTCGCCGGCCGAGAGGCGGCTACCCCGCTCACCGACCGGCGTCTCGTACCCCTCCGGGAGCCGGTGGATCACCTCCTGGAGCTGGGCCGCGCGCGCGGCGGCGACGATCTCGGCGCGCGTCGCGTCGGGCTTGCCGTAGGCGATGTTGCTGGCGACCGAGTCGTTGAAGAGCGCCGGCTCCTGCGAGACCACCGCGAGCTGCCGCCGCAGCGACTGCTGTCGCAGGGTCCGCAGGTCCATGCCATCCACGAGGACCCGCCCCTCGCGCGGATCATAGAAGCGCAGGAGGAGGGACATCAGCGTCGTCTTCCCGCCCCCGCTCGGCCCCACGATCGCCAGCGTCTCGCCGGCCCGCACCTGGAGGTCGACGCCGTCGAGGACGGGCGCCTCTCCGGGCTCGTAGCCGAAGCGCACGCCCTCGAAGCAGACCTCGCCCCGGCAGCGCTCGAGCTCGCGGGCGTCCGGCGCGTCCGGGACGTGGTCCGGCGCGTCGAGGACCGCGTAGATCGTCTCGAGGGAGACGGAGGCTCGGTGCAGCACCTTGTAGGTGCCCGAGAGCCCCTGCACGGGGGCGAAGAGCCCCCCCACGTACCCCCAGAAGGCGATCAGCGTGCCGAGAGAGATCTGGTGATCGAGGAGCAGCAGCCCGCCCACCGTGATCGCGGCGACGCGGGCGAGACCGACGACCAGCCCCTGCGCCGCGCCGACGCCCGCGTCCACGCCCACGCCCCGCACGACCACCGCGTTGGCCGCGGCGACCTCGCCGAGAAAGCGCTGCCGCTCGCGGTCCTCCTGGACGAAGCTCTTCACCGTGGTGATCCCGGAGAGCACCTCGTTGAAGCGCCCGTAGATGCGGGCCCAGCGGT
>JAKLHH010000814.1 GCA_022710245.1 Myxococcota bacterium | reverse complement strand
CGCTGACCTACCAGACGGGCACTCGCTACACCATCTCCATCGCCAAGACCGGCGGCAGCTACACGGTCACGGTGTCCACCAACGGGACGGTCCTCCTCACGGCGACCATCGACGCTGCCAGCACCGCCGGCGCCGCGGCGGAGTACATGGTCGTCGGCGACCGTCTGACCGACGCCTTCAACGGCAGCATGGACGTGAACTCGGTGACGGTGCCGCAGCCGGCGAGCTGCGGGAGCACCACCCTCGACGGCGGCACCAAGCCGAAGGTCGACTGGGGCAACCCGGACCCGAAGTACAGCGACGGCGGCTGGACCAGCTACTGGGACACGGGCGCCAAGAAGAACACCGCGCGCCCGAGCGACTCGTCCTGTGACTGCGGCGTCGCCTCGGCGCCCGCGCCGGGCCCCCTGCTGCCGCTGCTCCTGCTCGCCGCGCTCGCGCTCGTGCTCCGCCGGCGCTGAGCCTGGCCTCGCCCGCTCGTCCTCAGGTCTCCTGTGTCTGCGCGGCGGTAGAGCTTCTGCGCGGCGGTAGAGCTTCTGCGCGGCGGTAGAGCTTCTGCGCGGCGGTAGAGCTTCTGCGCGGGCTGCAGAGCTGCTGCACGCTGTAAACCTTATGCGCCCTGGGGCCGTCCTTGCGCTGGGAGGCTCCTCATCATGCGAACCCTGGGACCCCTCGTCTTCGCCGCGGCCCTCATGCTGCCCGCCTGCCACACCCCGCACGCTCCGGCGAGCGCGCCGCGCGCCCCGACGAGCGCGCCGTCCACGCGCTGCGCCCTGATCGTCACCGACGACGATATCCCGTCGGGGTCCGCCACCGCGGGCGCGCTCTATGTCGGCGAGGATCTGCTCGGCCGTCGCCTCCTCACCGCCGACGTCCTCGCCGTGGCGGCGGGGTTCCGGGAGGCCGGCCTCTGCGTGGTGGTGGCCGACTCCCACGACGGCGCGATCGATGGCGCGCGCCTGGCCGCGAGCGAGATCCCCCTGCTCACCCCCTCGGACCGGGCCCGCTGGACGGTGCCGCTGATCGGCACCCACGGGCCCCGCTACGTGGCCGCCGCGCTGGTGGGCTTTCACGCCCGCGCCGGCCGGCAGGGCGGCTTCCGTCCGCACACGGTGAACGATCACGTGCGCGCCGCGCGGATCGGCGACCGGCCGCTCGGCGAGGTCGGCGCCCTGATGATCGCGCTCAGCGGGCTGCGGCTGCCCGTCGTGCTCGTCAGCGGGGACCACGCGGCGGCCGAGGAGGCCCGCGCCTTCGCGCCGGGCGTCGAGGCGGTCGCCGTGCGCTGGCGTCGCCCCGACGGTGGGGCCGGCTTCCTGAGCGAGGCCGAGGCGCCGCGCGTGCTGCGCGAGGCCGCGCGCCGGGCCGCGCGCCGCGCCGCGCCGAGGCTGGCGATCGTCTTCCCCGTCGTGCTCACCGTCGAGGCGCACTCCGCACCTCGCGCCGAGGCGGTCGTGCGCCAGCTCGGCGAGGAGCGCGGGGAGCTATCGACCCTGCTCCGCGCCCTGGGTCACGCGGCCTTCGAGCCAGCACCCGAGCGGCGAGGCGCGGAGCTCCGCTGGACCGCACCGGACGCTGCTGCGGCCGGCTTCTCGTTCTACCAGGTCGCGAGCGCGTGCATGTCGCGGGCGACGCGGCAGGCCTGGGACTGGGTCACGAAGGGCTCCGCCGCGCTCGAGGCCGGCCAGCGCGAGGCGGCGCTCGCCGCCTTCCAGCGCGCCATCGAGGCCGAGCCGGCGGAGCCCGCGCACCGCTGCCGCCTGGCCAGGGCGCTGCTCGCCATGGGGCGAGACGAGGCGGCGCGGGCCGCGTACGGCGAGGCCGTGGGGCGGCTCGACGAGATCGTCGATCCCGCGATGAAGGCGGTCTGCCTGGCGGGTCTCGCCGCCATGCTCGTGGCGCGCGAGCCCGCGGCCGCTGCAGCGCTCTACCGGCGGATCCTCACGCTGCCGGATCACCGCGGCAGCCGCGAGCGCGCTCGCCGTGCGATCACGCGCCTCGGCGGACGCGACTCCTAGACCTCGCCGCAGCGCGCAGGACCTGCGGCCTGCAAGACCTGCAAGACCTCGATTGACCGGCCCGCGGGCCGCCGATACTCTGACCATCCGAGGGTGGGTTCAGACTCTCTCCAGGAGAAGGAGCGTGCCATGAGCGTGCAACCGGTGCGGTATGGCGAGCAGATGGTGGCGGAGTCCGACGCGAGCGAGCGCAGCGCGTTCATCCGCCGCACCTACGCGCACCTCGCGGGCGCGATCGGCCTCTTCGTGCTCCTCGAGGCCGTGCTCCTGCGGCTGCCGTTCACCCCCAGGCTGGTCGTGGCCATGGCGGGCACGCGCTATGGCTGGCTCGCCGTGCTCGGCCTCTTCATGGCCGTGGGCTGGGTGGCGGACTACTGGGCGCGCAACGCGCGATCGACGGGCATGCAGTACGTCGGGCTCATCCTCTACGTGATCGCCGAGGCGATCATCTTCCTGCCGCTGCTCTTCGTCGCCGCGTTCCTCACCAAGTCGCCGCACGTGATCTCCTCGGCGGCGCTGCTCACCGGCACGCTCTTCGCCGGGCTCACCGGGACGGCCTTCATCACGCGCAAGGACTTCTCCTACCTGCGCGGCATCCTCATGGTGGGGGGCTGCGTCGCGCTCGGGCTGATCATCACCAGCATCCTCTTCGGCTTCACCCTCGGCACGCTCTTCTCCGTCGCCATGGTGGTGCTCGCGGGCGGCTACATCCTCTACTACACCTCCCAGGTCATGCGGCACTACCGCACCGACCAGCACGTCGCCGCGTCGCTCGCCCTCTTCGCCGCGGTGGCGCTGATGTTCTGGTACATCCTGCGGATCTTCATCAACCGCGACTGACCCGCCACCCGCCTGCGGGGTGCCCTCGTCAGGTCCCCCGCCGCGAGCTTCTGGCCCCGCACTCCCCGAGCTTCGCCTCTCCGGGCGTCGCTGGCCCATGCCGCACTGTGTAATTTTCGTAATCCAGCCAGCGGCGGACTGCACAGGTGTGGCCTTGCGACGGTCGCCGCTCAGGCGCTCTACTCCAGTCGCCGGGATGGACCCGGAGGATGAGGCAGACGCCTGCCATGATGGAAGCAAAGTCCGCGACGTCGTTGCTCGGCTGTGTCGTCCGCGCCGCCTGGGAGCAGTGGTCGGGCGCGATCGTGGTCCGCCAGCGGGACCGCGCGCTCGGTGAGGTTGTGATGGCGCAGGGGAAGGTGGCCTGGGCGGCGTGCAAGGATCAAAGCGAGAACCTCGGCTCCCTGCTCTGCCGCTTCGGCCACATCTCCGCCGCCGAGCTGGCGACGGCGAACCGGCTCTACCAGCAGGAGCACGGCAAGAAGAAGCTCGGGGCGATCCTCGAGGAGCGGGGCTTGATGGCGCGGCCGGTGCTCCGGCGCTGCTTGATGCTGCACATCCGCTTCGCCTTCACCAGCCTCCTCTCCTACCGCGAGAGCCTGGTCGACCCCTGCCCCGGGACGCTCGCCATCGACGAGCAGCACCTGTTCCTCCCCGAGGAGGTGCTGCCCTTCGGGGCGGCCCGCGAGCTCGCCCTGCGCTGGGAGGGCTCGAGCCCCCACGGTGACGACTGGGAGCGCACCACCGCGGAGCACCACCTGCTGAGGCCGTTCTTCGAGCTGCCTGGTTACCGCTCTGCCGCCCTCGTCTCCTCTCATGGCGGCGTCGTCGTCGCCCACCAGGGCCTGCCCGAGGTGAACCCGAGGATCCTGGGCGTGCTGGTCGCGAGCCACCTGGAGTCCGCGCGCGAGCTCTCGACGTCCGCCGCGCTGGGGCCGACGCGCGCCACCTTCCTCGAGTGCGAGGACGGGCTGCTGGCCGCTCGCTGGATCGACGCGAGCGCGCTCTTTGCCTGCGCCGTCCTCACCGGCGGGAGCGGAGAGCTCGGCGCCATGGCCGCCGCCACCCGCGAGGTCGCCGGCGCGGTGGTGACGTGGATCCGCGAGGCGCGTCCAGAGCTGGTGGACGCGGGGAGGTGGGAGTGATGCAGCCCGGGAAGGTGGTCGCGGGCTACGCGCTCGAGCGACGGCTCGCGCGCGGCCCGGTCCTCGAGAGCTGGCTCGCGTCGTTCCCCTGCGCCGGCGAGGCCCGGCGGCTCGTCGAGCTGGACCTGGCGCCCGGTGGGCTGGTCGAGGCGGGGCTCGTGCAGACCTTCCTCGACGAGGCCTGGCAGCTCGCCCGCATGAACCACCCGGCGATCGCGCAGGTGCTCGAGGTCGGCCACCTCCAGCGCCGGGCCTTCCGCGTCAGGGAGCACGTCGCCGGTCCTCTCCTGCGCGAGGTGCACGAGCGCTGTCGCTGCCGCGGAGAGGTGGTGCCGCTCTGGGCCCTGCTCCAGATCATGGTGCGGGTCTGCGCCGCCTTGCAGTACGCGCGCGAGCACGGAGGCCCCTGCGGCCAGAGCTGGGTCACGCTGGACGACATCGTGCTCTGCCCGTCGGGCGCCACCAAGATCGTCTGCCCGAGTCAGTTCAGCGTGCACG
>JAKLHH010000813.1 GCA_022710245.1 Myxococcota bacterium | reverse complement strand
TGTCGCTGCTGCGGGGCGCGGCGCCCGAGCTCGAGGCGGCGCTCAGGGCTCGTGGGCTCGAGGTCGAGCAGCTCCGGGTGGAGCAGCGCGGGGCGGGGGTGATCGAGTGAGGTGCTGGACGACGCGCCAGGGCCGATGCCAAGATGCGCGCCGATGCAGGTCCGGCCCTACCCCTATCAGAGGCTGCCCCGCCTGAGGCGCCGCGAGCTCGCGACGCTGCGCGAGGTGCGTGAGCGCGCGCGCGGCGGGGAGGCGGCGCTGTCGCGCTGGCTCTCGGCGCTCCTCGGCGCGCCGGCGCAGGCGAGCACGCGGACCGAGCTCCTCGCGACCGACGACGAGGGCGAGCGTCGCGCGCTCCTCGCCGGCGCCGCGGCGGTGGTCGCGCTCCGCGGGGCCGGCGGCGAGCGGGGCCTGCTGCTCCTCGACGGCAAGCTGGCCGCGATCGTGCTGGGCCTCTTGCTGAGGAGCCAGCCGGCGCCGCTGGCCGGGCTGGCCACGACCGCGCAGCGCGGCCTCCTCATCTACGCCGTCGCCGGCGTCCTGCTCGAGCTCGGCGAGGGCTGCGCGTGGACCGTCGAGCTCGGCGAGGGGCCGCCGCCGCTGCCGACCACCGGCCCCGCGCTCGAGGTCGCGGTGTCGCTCGGCGCTGGCCGTCAGGGCACCGCGTGGCTGCTCCTCGACGAGCTGCGCCTGCGGCCGCGCCAGGCTCCGGCCGCGAGCGCCGCGAGGCACAGGCTGCTCGCCGGGGCGCGGCTCGAGGCGGCGGTGGAGCTCGGCCGGGTCTCGCTCGCGGCGAGCGAGCTCATGGACCTGGCCGCGGGGGACCTGCTGCTCTCGCCGGCGTGCCCGGCTGCCGGCCAGGCCTGGCGCGGGTTGCTCCGCGTGGGGCAGGGAGGCTTCCCGATCGTGATCGAGGGCGGAGCGCTGCGCGTCGAGGAGCGGTTCATCCGTGGTCCGCGCGCGTGGGAGCCGCTGAGAGGAGGTGCGAGCATGACCACGGATCCGGACACCGTCCCGCAGACCGGGGACGACGTCGACCACGACGTCACCGACACCGTCGCTGACGCGCTCCAGGTGGAGCTGGTGCTCGAGCTCGGGCGGCTGCCCCTCAGCGGGGCGCAGGTGCTGCAGCTCGCGCCGGGCGACGTGCTGGCGCTCGGCCGCCCGCTGGGCGCGCCGCTCGACCTGCGGGTCGGCGATCGGCTGATCGCCCGCGGAGAGCTGGTCGACGTCGAGGGGGAGACGGGCGTGCGGCTGGTCGAGGTCTTCGAGTAGTCGACCGAAGGGGGCCGATCGCGAGGCGCGGCGATCTACGCGCGCGCCGCGAGCGCGCGGCCGTAGATCTCGAGCAGGCGCTGCGCGGGCGCCTCCCAGGTCTGGCTCGAGCGCATGCCGCTGCGTACCAGCGTCGACCAGACGCGGCGCTGCTCGTGCGCCTCGAGGAGACGCTGCACCGCCCCGGTCAGGCTGTCCGCGTCCCGGGTCCCGAAGAGGACCCCGGTGCCGGTGACGCTCCTCGGGTCGAGGTCGACGACCGCGTCGCGCGCGGCGCCGGCGGCGTGGGCGATCGGCACCGCGCCGTAGCGGAGCGCCTTGATCAGGCCGAGGCCGTCGGGGTCGTGGCGCTGCGGCGAGAGCACCGCGTCCGCGCCAGCGAGGACCCGCTGCAGCATCGGCTCGGCCTCCCGGTAGACGAGCACCTGCGGGTTCGCGGTGGCGGCCTCCCTCAGCACCGTCGCCAGCGCGTCCGGCGCGGGGCCGAGGAGCGCGAGCTGGAGCTTGCGCTGCAGCAGCGCCGGCAGGGAGCGCGCGACGAGGTCGGCGCCGCGGTCGTCGGTGAGCGGGCCGGGCATCACGATCAGCGGCTGCGGCCGCACCGGGAGGCCCAGCTCGGTCTGCAGCGCGCGCTTGCACGCCTCCTTGCCTGGCAGCGTGTCCGCGTCGTAGCGCTCGGCCAGGCGGTGGTCGGCCGCCGGGTTCCAGGACTCGGGGTCGAGGCCGGGCAGCACGCCGTCGGTGCGCTCGGCGACCACGCGGAAGACGCCCAGCAGCCCCTCGCCGTGCTCGTCGCGCTGCAGCGCGCGGGCGAACGCGGGGCTCCAGGTGGTGACCCGCGACGAGTAGAGCAGCCCGGCCTTGATCAGGCTGACCTGTCCGTGGAACTCGATGCCCTCCGGGTTGAAGAGGTCGTGGCCGAGGCGCAGCTCGTCCAGGGCCGCGGAGGGGAGCAGGCTCGCCGGGTCGAGCTGATGGAGCCCGAAGACGATCGGCGCTCCGGCCAGCTCAGGCGCGGCGCCGAGGCGCGCGAGGAGCGGCAGGAACGCGCTCTGCCAGCCGAGGGCGTGAACCAGGTCCACCTCGATGCCCAGCTCACGGACCGCCGCGAGCGCGCCGCGCGCGAGCAGGTAGAACCGCCGGTGGTTGTCGCGGTAGGGCCCGCCCGCGGGCGAGCCGTAGAGGCCCTCGCGCGCGAAGCTCTCCGGGTGGTCGAGGAAGATCACCGGCACGTCGCAGCTGCGGAACTTACCGTCGACGATCCCCAGCTCCACGGTGTCGCCCCCGAGGGGCACCGCGAGCTTGCGGATGCGGCGGGCGAGGCCGAAGCGGTCGGGCTCGATGCACCCGTGGAAGGGCGTCACCACGGTGACGCGGGCGCCGGCCTCCTGCAGCGCGCGGGGCAGCGCGCCGGCGAGCTCGCCGAGCTCACCGCTGCTGGAGAAGGGGCTCACCTCGGGTGTCAGGATCAGGATGTTCATATCGCCTCGTCTCAGGGATCCGTCAGCGGATCTGCAGGGTGACGCCGGGGCGGAAGCGCCCGCTCGCGTCGGGCTTGCAGGCCCAGAGGAGCACCACCACCGAGCCCTGATAGGTCCGCTCGATGCCCGACTCCGACTGGGAGGCGGTCTCGATCGGGAAGCGCACCAGGGTCGCGGCGGGGGAGGGCTGCAAGCTGATGGTGAAGCCGCTCGGCTCACCGAGCTCGACGCGGCAGACCTCGGGGGTCGCGCCCGTGGTGGTGACCGACTCGTCCAGCACCTCGCGCGCGGTGGCGACGCGATAGCGCCCGGTCGGCGCGGCGCCGGTGGGGAGCGTGAGGCTCACCTCCGTCGCGAAGAGGACCTGGCCGAGCGGCGCTGCGGGCGTCAGCTCGTACTCGATCTGCAGCGAGTCGTCGTCGACGATGATCGACTTGCTCAGCGAGATCTCGCGCGGCCCCTCGGGGGTGAGCACCCGGCCGGTGCGGCTCAGGGTCAGGCGCCCGCCCGCCGACTGCACCAGGTCGTACTCGGCGTCCTTGAAGTCCCCCAGCTCGCGCGCGCGGCAGCGCCAGAGGTCCTCGAGCGGGAGGTCGACGGGGAAGAACTGATCGACGAAGGCGAGCCGCTGGTGCGGATCGTAGAGGAGGATCTCGGCCAGCCGGTCGTCCTTCAGGTTGGTGATGTCGTGGATCGACTTCGGCGCGTCGCCGTGGTCCTGCGCCGGTGCCTTGCCGCTCAGCTCGCGCACCTTCTCGTGGTACGCCTCGGGGCGGCGGGTCAGCACGTCGGTGATGCAGAAGGCGCGCCGGCGATCGTCGATGGCGAGCAGGACGCCGCCGCGGGCCGGGGCGACCATCACCCCCAGGTTGCGCGCGGAGAGGATCACCTCGTCGGAGAGATCGGCGTCCAGGTCGGCGCGCTCCATCTCCACCGGCTGGCGCGAGCCGAGCACGCGGCTCACCTCGACGTCGGCGCGGATCAGGTGGCTGTGGACGGCGGAGCGGAGCTTGGCCAGGTAGAGGCCGCCGAAGAGGCCATGCCAGTAGGCGCAGTTGCACTGGCCGCGGTAGAGCTCGCGGACGGCGGTCTCGTGCGCCCGCTGCAGCTCGGGGGCGGAGTCCTCGCCGAGGTGAGCCCCGGCGCGCGCGACGCGGCTGGAGACGAAGCACATGCGCTTGTGCATGAAGTTCGACTCGGCGTACTTGGCCAGGAAGCCCTGCCAGATCCCGCCGCGGACAAACGGGCCCCAGTCCTCCTTGTGGCCGAGCTCGCTGACGGTGCGCTCGAGGGCGTGGAAGCGGCTCTGCGCCTCGGCCGGCAGCGACCACTCGCCCATCTCGTCGTAAGACGAGGTCGGCAGGTAGACGCGCCCCGACGGCGCGTGGCGCTGCAGCACGTCGCTGAAGGTGGAGGTGCGCACGCGGTCCGAGTTGCGCTCGAGGAGCGTGAGGAACTGCTCCAGCCAGCCCTCGTCCCAGACCCACTTGCGCGTGCCCGGCCACATGCCGAACTTCTCGCCGTCGTCGCCGTAGGTGAGGACCAGGTCGCGGTCGCCCGCCTCGTCGGCAACGCGCTTGAGGAGGTCGATCGCCTCCTGGGCCGGCTTGAAGGGGATCGCGTAGCGGAGCTCCATCGAGATGGGGAAGAGGCAGAGCGGGAGGGCCGCCTTGTCCGTCACGTAGTAGCCGCGCAGCGGGCGGCGCATGCCCGCGGCCAGGAAGTGGCCGTCGTCGACGATGGTGTA
>JAKLHH010000812.1 GCA_022710245.1 Myxococcota bacterium | reverse complement strand
CCGCTCGCCAGCTCGAAGAGGTGGACCTCCGCGCGGAAGAGGCCGCCGCGGAAGGCGTAGCTCTCGACCCGCAGGTCACGGGCCAGGTCGGGGCGACCGCGATCGCCGAGCCCGAGGTCGCGGGTCGCCAGCTCCGAGCGCCGTCCCGCGTCGGGGCGCGGTCCGGCGTCGGGCCGCGGCGGCGGCGCGCCGAGGTCGGGCGTGGTGCGCTGGACGGTGTCAGGGGCGCCGTACTCGAGGGTGCGCACGACGAGGACGTACTGAAGGGCCTCGCACCGCTTGAAGAGCTTCTCCAGGTCCGGGTGCCGGCAACCGCACTCGAGGTACGAGCACCCGGCCGGGCAGACGCCCTTGCGCAGCACCGAGGCGCAGCTGGTGAGCAGGCCCGTGCCCGGCAGGCGGTTCGCCGTGGGGCCGTACGAGGTGAGGTCGGCGAAGGCCTCCTGGTACATCAGCTCGGCGTGCGGTGCCATCCCCGGGAAGCCGTAGAACGCCGCGTAGCCGTCGCTGCGCGGCAGCTCGAGCCGCTCGCTGTCGGCCTCGAGGGGAGGCAGCGCGTCGAGCTGCTTGCCGATCTGCGCGAGCTGGGCCAGCTTGGGCTCGAGCAGGGGGCCGTGCTGCTTGCGCAGCTCGTCGAAGGAGGTGCGGCAGCCGCAGAGGAGGAGCGCCGCGCCGAGGGCACCGAGGACCCGTCGAGATCGCATGGCAACAAGTCTACGCCCGTCCTCGGGGGAGAGGCCAGGGTCAAGGGCCGCAGCCCACCAGGTAGCGAAGCTGGATCAGCACCGTGCCTCCGCCGCGGGGCGGCGGGAAGCGCTGGACCCGGTAGGGCTCGAGGCAGCCGGTGAGCGGCGCGGCGCCAGGCGCTCCCGGGCGCAGCTCGATCCCGGTCGCGCGGCCGTCCGCGTCGACGGCGAGGCTGAGCTCGATCACGGTGGTCCGGGCGCGGCGGAGCGTGGCGCAGATCGCGGCGGCGCGTCGCGAGAAGCAGGCCGCCCAGGCGGCGCGCGCGGCGCGGCGAGTGCGCTCCATCCAGTCGGGCGTGGAGGGGGCGATGGGAGCGGAGGCAGGTCGGTGCACCGGGAGGGCCGCTCGACGAGGGGCGGGAGGCGGCACGGCGTGAGGCGAGGCGGGAGCGGAGGCGGGTCCGTGGATCGGGCGGGCCGCTCGACGAGGGATGGGAGACGGCGCGGCGTGAGGGGTGACCGGCGGCGCCTCGGTCCGCGAGCTCGCGCAGCCCGCGAGGAGGAGCGCTCCGAGGCAGAGGGCCCGGCGCGCGGCGAGACCGAGGCGCAGGCTCAGCGGAGGTCCAGCGCGTGGAGGGCGCATCGGCGCAGCTCAGAAGTCGACGGGCGTCCCCGAGCGATCGAGCGCTCGCCGGATCTGCGCCGTGCGCAGGCAGGTGGGGATGGAGATGGCGACGAGCACGGCGGAGGCGAGCGCGACGAGCGGCAGCACCAGGTTCATCAGCGCGATGAACCCGGAGAGCAGCAGCAGCACCATCCAGATCCCCGAGGCCAGCGTGATGGCGAGGGAGAGGATCAGCGCGGCGACGGCGGCCCAGACCCGCTGCCGCGCCAGCCTGAAGGTGAGGAAGAGCTCGGCGACCCCGGCCACGACGAAGTAGACGAGGACCGGCAGGCCGAAGAGCGTGAAGCCCATCCCGAAGTAGATCCCGGAGAGCAGCAGCAGCCCCGCGGTCGCGGCGGTGGTGCCGATGGCCGCCTTGACCAGCGCCGTGGGGCGGGTCGCCGCGATCTGAGCCTCGAGATCGTCGCCGAAGCCCTGTAGCGCTGACGGGCCCGAGTCGACCACGGGCGGGGAGTAGGGGTTGCTCATCTCTGCTTCTCGACCTCCTCGCTGGAACCTACGACGAGCCGGGGGGGTTCTTCCAGTGCTTCAGCGCCTCAGTGGCAGCGGGGCAGGGCCCCGAGCTCGGCCCCGCCCCAGGGCGGAGCGACCCCTACTGACCTGCAGCCTGGTGCGTCCTGGCCAGGCGAGCCGTGGGTCAGAGCACCTCGAGCGTGCGCGGCTGGCTCTCGGCGCGGTTCTCGGGCCGGTAGTACTCGTAGACGACGCCGGGGCGCGCCTGGACCTTGAGCGGGTGCTTGCTCTCGAGGCCGAGCGAGAAGCGGAGCGCCTGGCCGGGCCGGAGCTGCGAGAGGTAGAGCACGGCGCGGTTGCCGATCCGCTGCACCTTCTCGACCTGCCTGCCGCGGACGAGCGCGGCGAGCGCGTCCTCGTCGACGGAGAGGCCGGGTGGGAGCGGCAGGCTGACGAGCGGCATCTCGACCTGCTGCTTGCCCGCGTTCTTGACCTCGACCTTGAGCGCGAAGGACTCGCCCGCCTTCGCGCGCTCGCGGTCGTAGCGGGTCGCGATGGCGAGGGTCGCGCCCGCGCCGTCTGCGGCAGAGCCGCGCGGCAGCCAGTAGCGCCCGGCGAGCTGATACTGCAGGGTCCCCTGGCCCTGGAAGCGGAGCGTGACCTTGCGCGCAGCGCCCGGCGTGATCGCGCGCGTGAGGTCGAGCTCGTGCGCCTGGTCGTCGCCGCGCAGGCGCACGCGCGCCCGCGCGCTGCCGTCGACGAGCACCTCGAGCGTGCCGTCGGGGCGCGAGCGGCTGCGCTCGTGCTGGAGGAGCAGGGCCTGCAGGCTGAGGATCGTCGCCTGCGTCGAGTACCAGCTCCCGAACGCGTCCTTCTCCGAGGTGAGCGCCTCGAGGACGCGCCCGATCTCGCGCGGCGGGTTCGCCCCGCGCAGGAGCGCGACCGCGGCGAGCGCGGTCGTCTCGAGCTTGCCGCTCTTGCCCGCGCCGTGGGTGAGCGTCGCCTGCGGCCCCTCGAACCAGATGCCCTTGTCGCCCTCGCGCCGCTGCTGCCAGAGCCGGGCCGCGCTCGCGCGCGCGTGCTCGTCCGCGTCCCGCGCGAGCAGGTTGGCGACGACCGCCATCGTGTAGGGGTCTTTGGCCGAGGCCGCGTGCGCGCGCACGTAGGCGAGCGCGCGCTTGACCTCGGGCGCGGCGTGGCCCGCGTGCCGGAGCGCGTTCGCGATGTAGGCGGTGATCCGCAGGCGGTCCTTCGTGTACGCGTTGCCCGCGCCGTCGAGGATCATCTGCGCGTCGGGCGGGAAGCTGCCGTCCCTGTCCTGCTGCCTGGCGAGCCAGCGCGCGGTGCGCGCGATGAGCGCTGGATCGACCGGGTGCACCCGCGACATGTCCGTGAACTCCATCAGCCCGTAGGCGGTGAGGATGCGGTTGGCCGGGGCGTTGCCGAACCAGGAGAAGCCGCCCCCCGCGACCTCGAAGCTGATCAGGCGCTGGTAGCCGATGGAGATGAACCGCCTGGCGCGCTCCTCGATCGCCTTGCCCACCGCGCCGGTCCGACGGAGCGTGTCGAGGATGAGGACGTTCGGGTAGGTCGTCGACGAGGTCTGCTCGAAGCAGCCGTCGGGCAGCTGCAGGATCGAGTCCAGCCCCTCGACGGCCTGGGCGAAGAGGCCGGGGTAGACCTTGACCAGGATCTTGCTGCCGCCGGCGATGGCCTCGGCCGGGATGTCGAGCTGGTGCTCGACGGTGCCGTCGAGCCGCCCGCCGTAGCTGGTGACGATCTCCTTGCCGTCGGGCCGGATCTCCACGTTGCGGGCCACGGCGTCGGCCAGGGTGGTGCCGTAGCCGAAGACGGTCAACGTCCGGAGGCCCACGTCCCGGGCGCGCACCCGGAACGAGGCTCCCGCGACCGCGCCGGCCGCCACCGCGACCGCCTTGTCCGCGGTGTCCAGGAGCTCGAAGCCGTCGCCGATGTCCAGGGAGAGGGTCACGGTCTGGGCTTCATCGAGGTAGTTGTAGACCGCGACCGGGATCTCGATCTCGTCGTTCTGGGTCAGGACCGCGGGCAGATCGAGGTCGACGAAGAAGTCCTGGAAGACGGTGATGCCGGCGTCGGTGGAGCCGAGCCGGCCGCCGGGCGCCGAGGCCAGCGCGGAGAGCCGCCAGGTGGTGATCGAGTCGGCCAGCGGCACGGAGATGGTCGCCCGGCCCGCGGCGTCGGTGATGATTTCGGGGTTCACGTAGAGGGTCTCGGGGAAGTTCTTGCGCACCTTGATGCCCGCGCCGCCGCCGCTGTCGTCCGTGTCCCAGGCCGAGTCCGTGTCCCAGTCGGCGTCGCCGTCGGTGTCCATGTCGGCGTCGCCGTCGGCGTCCGCATCGCCGCCCCAATCATCGGTGTCGTCGTCGGTCCCGGGTTCGGGAGCCAGGCACGGGACGGAGACGTAGCCCGCCAGATCGTCGCCGGTGGCGGCGACCTCGTCCGGGCCGGTGGAGCGCAGGCCGCAACCGTGATCGTCGAACAGGGTGAAGGCGTAGCGCTGGCCCCAGGGGTCGGCCCAGCAGTGCTGGTTGGCGGTGATCCAGGCGCGCATCTGCTCGGGGGTGTCGATGACGCCGCTCAGGCAGGCCGCCGCGAGCTTGGTTCGCAGGCGCTCCACGTCGGCGGCGAAGAGCGCCTCGGCCGAGA
>JAKLHH010000811.1 GCA_022710245.1 Myxococcota bacterium | reverse complement strand
GCCCCCCCTTACCTTGCTCGCCGAGGGCAAAGATGCTCTCGAGGGTTGCCGATTCGTCGAGCGTTCGTCGTCGGTGGTGGAGCAGGCTCTTCTGGCGCTCGACGAGGGTCCGTGGGCCGAGTCGGCCTCGGCTAGGCCACCGCCGACAGTCGTGCGGGTTGGGCGCCGAGCGAGCCTCTTGGCTCGCTAACTGAACGGCATTGCGGCTAGCCCACGACGGCCCGCAGGGCGCCTACTTCTCGAGCTGCACGAAGCGGCGCACCAGCTTGCCCGCGCGGACCTGCAGCTCGAAGCTCGCGCGCAGCCCGAGGGACGGGTTGAGGAGCTCGATGCGGTGCGTGCCGGCCGCGAGCGGGAACGGCTTCGCCGAGGTGGTCAGCCCCGTCTTGCGCCCGTCGACGGTGATATAGGCCCAGGGCTCGGACTTGATCACGACCTTGCCGCGCGCGGGGCCCGGCTTGCGGTCGGGGTCGGGCGGCGCGGGCTTGCGATCCGGCGGCGGCCGCGGCGGCAGCTGCTGAGCCTGGGCCGCGTCGGCAGGGCGCGGCGCGAGGTCCGCGGCGCGTGCGGGCGCGAGGTCCGCGGCGCGTGCGGGCGCGAGGTCCGCGGCGCGTGCGGGCGCGAGGTCCGCGGCGCGGTCGAGGTCGACGCGGGTCGCGCTCGAGCCCTGGCCAGCGTCGAGGCGCCCGCCCGCGGTCGCGACGTGGCCGCTGTCCGCCGCCCAGGTGCGCGAGCCCTCCTTCGAGAGCTCCTGCCGGTCGCCCAGCACGAGCAGCACGTAGGCCACGGCGCTCCCCAGGATGAGGCCGAGCGCGGCGATCAGCAGCCAGAGGAGCCACGACTGGCGTCGGTGCCGACGCCGCGGCCGCCGGGCTGGCCCGACCTCGGCGGTGGGCTCCGGGAGGCGGCGAGCCGGCGCCGACGCGGCCGTCGCCGCCGGTGTGCTGGAGGACGTCGCGGCCGGCGCCGGCGAGCCCTCCGCAAGGGTCGCGCCGGTCGCTGCTCGCGCCCCGGGCGCGTCGGGAGCGGGCCTGGCTCCGCCAAGCGTCGCGCCTGACGGGCCGGCGGCCAGCGCGCTCGTGTCCGGGGGCGGTCCGAGGCGCAGCGCCAGCGAGGGCTCGACCGGAGTGGGAGGGTCGGGGAAGGGCTCCTCGAGCGGAGGCTGTGGCGAGGCGTGCCGCTCGAGCTGCACCTGCCGCGAGGTGGACAGCTCATCGGCGTCCTCCCACTGCCCCTCAGGCGGGCTGGCGCGGGTCGCCGCCTCGTCCACCTCGGCCAGAGCGCGGGGCAGGGAGGGGGCCGTCGCCGCGAGGTCCCGGCGCGCCGCCGTCTCGTCCGTCGAGCGACCATCCAGCTCGTCGGAGGGGACCGGCTCGAGCGCCTCCTCGACGATGATCGGCAGCTCCGTCACCAGGCGGAGCAGCGCGGCGTCCGGGGCCTCACCGCGCCGGCCGCGCTGCGGATCGGTCGGCACCGACTCGAGCGGGACCCGCAGCGGCACCACCGGGGTCGCCACCGACGTGATCACGTCGGGGCCGAACGCCGAGTCCGCGTCAGGCGCCACCACCGAGGTGGCCACGTCGGGGCCGAACGCCGACCCCGCGCGGGGCGGCACCGAGGAGGTGATCACCTCGGGGTCGAACGCCGAGCCCGCGACGGGTGGCACCGAGGAGGTGATCACCTCGGGGTCGAACGCCGAGTCCCTCTCGCCGCTCCGCTTGGCCTCCGCGAGCAGCTCGCGCGACGGCTGGCCGGGGGAGGTGGGGCAGTCGATGAAGAACGGCGGGCGGGCCGCGTCCAGCTCGGCCTGGAACCCGGCGAGCGTGTTGACGGTGAACCTGGCCTGACCGGCGGGCGCGGGGGTGGGGCGCCGCTCGGGGAAGAGCTGGCGCAGCAGGGCGGAGAGGTCCTTGGCGCCCACCTGCTCGGTGCTGTGGTGGAAGTGGAACTCGCGCAGCGCGGCCTGCATCTCCTCGGCGCTCTGGAAGCGGCGGGCCGGGTCGGGCGCCAGCGCCCGCAGCAGCAGGTGCTCGAGCTCGAGCGGGATGGTGGGGCAGATGGTGCTCGGCAGCGGGATCTGCGTCCGCCGCACCGCCTCCAGCATCTCCGCGTCGCTCTCGGCGAGGAAGAGCTTCCGGTCGAGGACCAGCTCGAAGAGGATGGCGCCGATGGAGAAGATGTCGGTGCGGTGGTCGATCCGCCCGGCGCGCGCCTGCTCGGGCGACATGTACGCGACCTTCCCCTTCAGCGAGCCGACCACCGAGACGTCGCGCCCGTAGCGGGCGATGCCGAAGTCGGTGAGCTTCACCTCGCCCGCGTAGGAGATGAGGATGTTCGACGGCGAGACGTCGCGGTGGATCAGCCTGAGCGGCTTGCCCTCGGCGTCGGTCTTGCGGTGCGCGTGGTGCAGCCCGGCGCAGACCTCGGAGGCGATGTAGATGGCCAGGTTCAGGTCGATCGGCCGCCGCCGCGCCACCGCGCCGTCCATCACGCTGCGCAGGTCGTGCCCCTCGACGTACTCCATGACGATGAAGTTCTCGTGCTCGTCGTTCTGGCCGAGGTCGAGGATCTGCACGATGTTGGGGTGGTTCAGGGAGGCGGTGATCTTCGCCTCGCGGATCAGCATCTGCACGAAGCGGTGGTCACCGCTCAGGCGCGGGCGCACCTTCTTGATCACGACCGGCCGCGAGAACCCCTCCAGCCCGCGGGCGACGCCGAGGTAGATCTCGGCCATGCCGCCGACCGCAATCCGCTCCAACACCTCGTACTGGCCATGCATGGCGAGGTGATTCTACGTCGACTAGAACCCGCGCGCGACCAGGAAGGCGGCGAGGTCCCGGTAGAAGGCGACGTGGTCGAACGAGTTGCCGATCCCGGGGCTGTCCCCGAAGAGCTGCCCGATCTCGTCGAAGTGATCGGCCGGCACGCAGCCGAGCCAGGTCCCCCACTTCATGCTGGCCGTGGCGACGACCCCGTCGTTCGGCTCCGGGTCGAGGAGCGAGCCGCCCAGGTACTCGGCGGTGAGGAAGAGGAGCGGCTCGATCGTGTCGCGGACCTGGTCGTACTTGCTGATGAAGGAGGGCGCCTTGGGGGCGTAGCACTCCTGCTCGGCCAGGCTCAGGTTCGAGCGGCCGCCGACGGAGAAGTAGCTCACCTCGGGGAGGTCGGGGCAGGCCTGGTTGAAGGCCGTCATCCCCTCCGTCGAGATGGTCTGGAACGAGGCCTCGAGGTCGGGGTCCTTGGCGAGGTCGCCCCAGACGGGGCGCCCGAGCGCCGCGGCGAGCGCCTGCGCCAGCGCCACCGTGAACCCCGGCGCCTTGCCCAGCATGGCGTCCGCGAGGCGATCGCCGAGGTGCGGGGTCGCCACCGTGAGCACCGCGCCGATGCGGGACGGCAGCTGGCTGGCGACCCAGCGCGCGTCCACGCCGCCCTGGCTGTGCGCGAGCAGGTTCACCCTGGCTGACCCGGTCGCGGCGAGCGCCGCCTGCACCTGCCCGAGGAGCTGCTTGCCGCGCACCGCGAGGCCGTTGAAGGGGTCGAGGGTCGCGATGACCACCCGGTGCCCGTCCGCCTCGAGCGCGGGCTTCACCCCGTAGAAGTAGTCGAGCGGGCCGATCTTCTCGAAGCCGAACCAGCCGTGCACCAGCACGATGGGGTAGGGCGGTCCGCCGCCGAGATCCGGCGGGCGCGCCGCCTCGCGGGCTGCGGAGGCATCCGCCGGGGCACGGTCGGCGCGGGTGGCCACGTCGCCCGGCAGCGCCGCGTCCAGGGCGGGCGGCGTCACGGCGGGCGCGCCGCAGCTCACGAGCAGCAGCAGCCCGAACAGCAGGGGCATCCGCATCCCTCGATGATGGACGGCCCCTGCTGCTCGATCAAGCGTCGCACCGAGGCTCGCAGTCTGACGCTCTGCCGCCCCCAGGGCAGCCGCCGCAATTGGTGGTCGCGGCAGCTGCCCACCACCGCCCGACGTGTGGGGCGCCGCTCCAGATCCTGCCTCGCCGGGCGACCGGCCGGGATCGCCCCTCGTGGCTGGGGTGCTCCCCGCGTGGGTTGGGCCTGCCCCGAGCCGGTCGCCGCGGCGGGCCTCTCAGTTGCTCTCCTTGTCCAGCTTGGCCTTCGCGGTCAGCGTGGTCTCGCCTTGCACCACCAGGAACGGCCGCAGCCGCCGCAGGGTCTTGCGCCCGATCCCCTTCACGTGCGCCAGGTCCCAGGTGGTCTTGAACTTCTGCTTGGTGCGGTACTGGACGATGCGGCGGGCCTTGGACGCGCCGATGCGCGGCAGCAGCTTGAGCTGCTCCTCGCTGGCCGTGTTGATGTTCACCACCCCCTGAGCGGCCTGGGCGGCGGCGGGCGCCTTCTGCGCGGCGGGCGCCTTGTCGCCGGGCTTGGCCTCGGCGACCGAGCCGCCGAGGAGCAGGGCGGCGGCGAGCAGGGACAGCGTGATCGAATGCAGCGTGCGATTCATCGGTGACCTCCTGTGTGGCGAGTTGTTGCGAGGGGGAATAGCAACA
>JAKLHH010000810.1 GCA_022710245.1 Myxococcota bacterium | reverse complement strand
CCGGCGGGGACCTCCGGAGCGGCGCCGTCGACGGTGAGCATCTGCGGGTCGAAGATGAAGACCGAGACGCGCCGCCCGTTCACCTGGTAGGCGACGTAGACCGCCTGATGCTCGCGCAGGTTCGCGAGCCGCGCCCCGACCAGCTGCGCCCGCTGGGGGAAGCGGGGCGGGCGCACCGCGAAGGGCACCTTGTCGCTGAAGTACCGCTGGATCAGCTCGGGGCTCGAGCCGGTCACGTCGAGGGGCAGGTGGCGCCGGTGCCACTCGATGCTCTGCTCGACGATGGAGAGGTCCTCGCGTCGCGAGAGCCCCACCCCGACCACGAGCGCCACCGCGGCGGCGGCCGGGAGCAGCTTCCAGGCCCAGCGGCGCGTCCAGCTCTCGTGGGGCTGGTCGGCGGCGGCGAGGGCCTGGCGGACGCGGAGCGCGAGCACCGGCGGCGCCGGCTGGCTGCGCAGGCCGGTCCGCATCAGCTCGTGGAAGCGCTCCTCGAAGCTCGCCACCCGCCGGCAGGCGTGGCAGCCGTCGAGGTGCGCGCGGATGGCCGCCCACTCGGTCTCTTCCAGCTCGCCGTCGAGGCAGACGTGGATGAACTTCTGGACCTCCTGGCAGCTCCTCATGACCGACCTCGCCTGGCGCGGTAGGCCTCGAGGGAGGTGGGCACGTCGCCCGCCTCGGGTTGCGCTGGCTCCGCGCTCGGAGCTGGCCGCAGGTAGCCCTGCTCGACGGCGTAGCCGTAGAGCTTCTTCTGCAAGAGGCGGCGGCCCCGGTAGAGCCGGCTCATCACCGTGCCCACCGGACAGCCGAGGATCTCGGCGATCTCCTTGTAGCTGAAGTCGTAGAGGTCGCAGAGGAGGACCGCGGTGCGGAACTCCTCGGGGAGCTGCTCCACCTCGGCGCGCAGCTTCTCGACCACCAGCCCCTCGAGGAGCAGCTCCTCGGCGCGGCGGCCGTCGACGGTGTGGGAGGAGAGGAAGCGCTCGTAGTGCGAGTCGACCTCCGCCTCCAGCTCGAGGCGGTGGTTGTTCTTCTCCTTGCGCACCGAGTTGTAGAAGGTGTTGACCATCACCTTGAAGAGCCACGCCTTGGCGTTGGTGCCCTCCTCGAAGCGATGGAAGAACCGGTAGGCCTTGACCAGGCTGTCCTGCACCAGGTCCTCGGCCTGGCGCTCATCGCGAGTCAGCCGGAGCGCCATCCCGTAGAGCGCGTCGAGGTGAGGCAGCGCCTCCTTCTCGAACGCCTGGCGTCGCTTCTTGCTGGCCACGAGCATCGGGGGATCACCTGCTAGCTACTGAGGGTCTCGCTGCTGCTTCACTGCTTCAAGTGCTGCTTCAGGTGCTGCTTCAAGTGCTGCTTCAAGTGCTGCTTCAAGTGCTGCTTCAAGTGCTGCTTCAGGTGCTGCTTCAAGTGCTGCTTCAAGTGCTGCTTCAACGGGTCGCTCTGCCTGCCTGCTCAACCCGGGCAGGGGTCAGGCTATTCCTGACACGGCGAGGTGACGGGGTAGCAGAAGGAGCGGCGGAGCAGCCGGATCAGCTCCGGCGAGCGGCGTCCACGAACTCCTGAATCTGCCGGTAGGCCCGCGTCAGGACCTCCTCGGGCGGCAAGAATACCACGCGGAAATGCGAGGTTCCAGGCCGCTGCCCGAAGCCGCTGCCGGGCACCACGACGACCCCGGTCTGCTCGATCAGGCGGGGGATGAAGGTGGCGTCGGGCTCGCCCACCTCGAGCCGCGGGAAGGCGTAGAAGGCCGCCGCCGGCGCCACGCAGGAGATGCCCTCGATCGCGTTCAGCTGCTCGACCGTCAGGTCGCGGCGCTTGCTCAGCTTGCGCCGCACCTCGTCGAGGTGGGCCTGGCTGCCCTCGAGGGCGGGGACGATGGCGTGCTGCACCGGGCTGTTCGCGCAGAGGCGGGCGCGGAGGAACTTGTGGATCGCCTCGCGGTACTCGGCGAGCAGCTTGCCCGGCCCGCTCATCAGGCACCAGCCCATGCGCAGGCCCGGGCCGAGGTAGGCCTTGGAGAGGCCATTGAAGGTGAGGATGGGGACCTCGTCGGTCAGCGTGGCGATGGAGACGTGCTGGTGGCCCTCGAGGACGAGCTTGTCGTAGATCTCGTCGGCGAAGACCACCAGGCGGTGCCGCGCGGCCAGCTCGAGGAGCCGCTCCAGCGTGCCCCGCTCGCAGACCGAGCCGGTGGGGTTGTTCGGGTTGATGAGGACGATGGCGCGGGTGCGCGCGTCGATCTTGCTGGCGATGTCGTCGACGTCCGGCTGCCAGCCGTGCGCCTCGTCGAGGTAGTAGGGGTTCTCGACGCAGCCGATCTTGCCGAGGACCGCGGTGTAGAGCGGGTAGCCGGGCGAGGGCGTGAGGACGTTCTCGCCCTCGTTGGCGAGGGCGGAGAGCGCGATCTCGATGCACTCGGAGGCGCCGTTGCCGAGGAAGACGTCCTGCACCGCGCGGAAGCCGCGGCGCTCGGCGTCGCCGCGGATGGCGGCGAGCGCGTCGGGGAGCCCCTCCGACGGCGAGTACCAGTTGTGGTTGTCGCGCAGCGCCTTCGAGATCGCCTCCACCAGGTGCGGCGGCGTGGCGAAGTCGAACTTGTTCGGGTCGCCGATGTTGAGGTAGAGGAGCTCGCGGCCGGCCTTGCGCGCGCGCTCGGCGACGAGGAGGATGTCGCGCACGGCGTAGTGGATCGCGTCGGAGCGCCTGGCGGGGATGATCGGCTCGTAGGGGCTCATGCTGCCTCTCCTCGATGGTTGTCTGCGCGTCCTCTCGCCTGTTTAATCCGAGCCCTGCCCCCGGCGCAAGCCCCTCGCCGGCCCGGTCGGCGCCCACGTGCGCCCGGTCGGGTACTGCCGTGGTGCGCAGGCTGCCGCGACCCACAATCGTCGCGGCGCCGCCCGAGCGCCGACCGCGACAATCGTGGGTCGCGGCCCGAGCGCCGACCGTGACAATCGTGGGTCGCGGCGCCGCCCGAGCGCCGACCGTGACAATCGTGGGTCGCGGCAGCTTCGCCCGATCGCCCGCCCTGCGCGGCGCCGCGACAATTTGCGCCGCCCGGCCCGCCCGCCTAAGATCGAGGCGCCCATGTCTCGTCGGCTCCTCGCGCTGCTGCCCGCCGCCGCCCTCACCCTGGCCTGCTCCATCGCGGCCGCCGCGCCCACGGCGGCCAGCCTGGGAGCAGGCGTCGAGCGCTGGTTTCGCGCCGCCAGGCTCGCGAGCGTCTCCCCCGACCCGGCGCTGGCGCTGGTCGCGCGGGAGAACAGCCGGGCGCTCGCCGAGGTGGCGAGCGGCGAAGGCAACGGGGTCACGGAGTACCTGCAGTTCCTCCTCACGCGGCACCAGGTGCGCGACGCGGTGGTGATGGCGCTCGCGCTCCGCTCCGACGACGAGGGCACGCTCGCGCGGCGCATCGCCGCCTTCCTCGAGGAGCGCGCGCCCCGCGGCGAGCTCTCGCACTACGGGGTCGGCATCGCGGCGCCCCGCACGTCGGGCGGTGGCGGGGAATTTGCCCTTCATCGCGGAGCCTCCGAAGGAGGAGAGCAGGGCAAATTGCGGCGGTCTCATCCCGGAGCGGCCGGAGGCCGCGAGGACCCGCAATTGCCGCGAGCCAGCGGCCCCAGCGGACCGAAGGGCGCCACCGTCACGCTGGTCCTCGTGCGCCGCCGGATCGAGGTCCTCTCGGTGCGCGCCGTCGCCGGGCGGCCGCTCGAGCTCTGCGGGCGCCTGCGCTCGGGCCGCCGCCTGCGCGTCCTCGCGACGGCGCCGGCCGGCCGCGTCCTCGAGCGCGCGCCGCGCCTCGACGCGGGGCGCTTCTGCGTCGCGCTGGGCCCCGCCGAGCGTGGCCGCCACCAGGTCGAGCTGATGGTGGAGGGCGCCTTCGGCCCCGAGGTCGCCGCGCTCTTCCCGCTCTACGTCGGGGTGGAGCCGCCGACGCTGCCGGTGCGCAAGCTCTACCCGCCGGAGAGCCAGCAGCGCGCCGACGTGGAGACACGCCTCGGGGAGCTGGTCGCGCGCAGCCGGCGGGAGGCGGGGCTGCCGCCGCTCGCCCCCTCCACGGAGCTGGCGCGCGCCGCCCGCCGTCACAGCAGCGAGATGCAGCAGCGCTCGTTCTTCGGCCACCGCTCGCCCCGGCGGGGCGACCTCGCCGCCCGCCTCCTCGAGGAGGAGCTCGACTACCTGCAGGCGAGCGAGAACCTCGTGCTCTCCACCGGCCCCCAGCGCGCCCACGACTCGCTGATGGCGAGCCCCGCGCACCGCCGCAACATCCTCGACCCCGCCGTCACCCACCTCGGCGTCGGGGTGGCGGTGGACCGGGTGACGGGGCTGCTCTACATCACCGAGTGCTACGCGCGGCTGCCGGACTGAGGGCCGCGCAAACCGTGAAATGCTAATGATTTGACACGTAAGCGTTCGCGGACCTAGGATCCGGAACGTCAGGCTAGACCCAAGACAAGCGCATGAGCCGTAGCGAGGAGGGCGAGACCGAGGCGAGGCAAGGAGGGCCGACGAAGTC
>JAKLHH010000081.1 GCA_022710245.1 Myxococcota bacterium | reverse complement strand
CACCGTCGGCGTGGTAGCGGGCGCGCATGGCGCTGAACGCCTCCATCGCCTGCCCGTACTCCTGCTTCAGCACGCGCTCGGCCGCCTCGAGGTTGGCCACGCGCACGACCCCCGTCGTCGCCCGCAGGTCGACGCCCATCGCCGCGAGCTGCCCGCTCGAGCGGCTGACCAGCGAGGTGAGCGTGCGCGAGATGCGCTCGAACGCCTGCGACTGCGCCTTCCAGGAGAGCTTCTGGTCCACCACGCGGAGCAGCCGTACCGGCGAGGTGGTGAGCTCCACCGAGCGGACGCGGTGCCCGAGGCGCAGGTCCTTGTCGAGGACCAGCACCCCCTCGGGCGGATGCGCGTTGCCGTAGATGTTCTGGTAGAAGTAGCGTCGCGCCCCGCGCGGGCCGGTGGGCGCCGAGAGCTGGATCAGCGAGCCGCTGAGGGTCAGGACCAGCGCGGCCTTGCGGGTGGTGCGGGTGAGCGCGTCGGCCTCGCGATAGCCGTGGTGTTCGGCCAGCGACTCGAAGGCCTCCTGCTGGGCCAGGTACTCCTCGGCCTTCACCTCCAGCACCTCGTAGAACGGCGGCTCCTCGGGGACGCCGAGGATGGCGGCCAGGTGGGCGCGCGCGACCGGGTCCAGGCGGTGGAAGTGAAAGAGGGGCCCTTGCTCGATCTCCGGCCGCATCACGCCCAGCTCCCCCAGGCACTCCTCGAGGGAGCGCTGGTGACGGCGCAGGATCTCGACCAGGTGCTGGCGGCGATCCGGCGCGAGCTTGCGGCTGCTGAGAGCGTAGACGACCGCGTCGACGTTCTCGCGACTGAACTGCAGGCGCTTCAGCAGACGCTCGCTGTCCTCGGAGTCGGGGAGCCCCTTGCGCAGCGACTCGATCTGCAGCGGTCGGCGCAGGATCCAACCATCTCGAGCCTCGGGTTGCTTCGAGTCGGCCATCCTCACCTTTCATTGTATCAAAATGGCCGGGGCACACCACAACCCGATCCACCGACCGCGGAGGATCGGGCCCAGGTCAGCGCCGCTTGGGCTTCGGCCGGGTCAGCAGGACGACCTCCTCCTCGACCGGCTCGGGCGGTGCGGCCTCTGGCTCCGACCCCCAGGACCACTCGTCGACGGGCCTCGACGGCGGCCGCTCTCGCTGCGCCAGGGGCTCGGACGGACGCCGCTCCCGTGGCACCGCCAGGGGCTCGGACGGACGCTGCTCCCGTGGCACCGCCAGGGGCTCGGACGGGCGCCGCTCCCGCGGCAGCGCCACCGGCTCGGACGGGCGCCGCTCCCGCGCCACCGGCTCGGACGGGCGCCGCTCCCGCGGCAGCGCCACCGGCTCGGACGGGCGCCGCTCCCGCGGCAGCGCCACCGGCTCGGACGGGCGCCGCTCCCGCGCCGGGGCCAGCGGCTCCGAGGGCGAGCGGCTGCGCGGCGCGCGCTGCGTGGGCGCCTCCTCAGGGTAGGGGCGTGCCTGCACCTGATAGGGCATGGTCGGGCGCTGCTCCTCGGTGGCCTCGTGCAGCAGGCGCTCGCGCTGCCCGCGCCCCCGCTGGTCGAGCGGGCCGCCCTGGCCGTCCGAGAAGATGCTCCGCAGCTCCGCGCCGCCCTCCTCGCGGTCGTCGGCCCCGTGGTTGCCCCTCCCCCGGCGCCTGCCGACCTCGCCCACACCCTCCCCCTCGGCGAAGGTCGTCGTCGGCCGCTCCTCGAGCGCCTCGACCGGCGTCACCGGGTGCGGCAGGCCGCTGTCGCGCGGCGCCCGGGCATAGAGCGCGGCGAGGATCCGCTGCACGCGCGGCAGCTCGGGGTAGATGCCGAGGATGCGCTGGCAGAGCGCGATCGCGCTCATGATCTGGCCCTCGGCCACGTACCCGCGCAGCACCCCCTCGTAGTGGATCAGGGCCTCCTGCGTGCGCCCGAGCCGCAGCTGGATCGCCGCCGCGCGCAGCCGGTCGACGAGCGAGTGGGGGTTGTCCCGGAGCCGCGCCAGGTAGACCTTCAGGTCGGCCAGCAGCTCCTCGCGCGTCTTGCCGGCCACCCAGCGATCGCTGCTCTCGGCCTCGATGGGTGGGTCCAGGCTCTTCGGGGTCTCGCTCATGGGCCCGGGTATCATACCGCGAACGTCTGCGTGAGCCTCCAGGTTTTGTTCGCCGCGTCCCTATCTGGTACCATACGCGTGCGTGGAGACGGAACATTGACGGGCCCCAGCACGACCGCGCGGTCGTCATGCGCCCCAGGAAAGGTCGCCGTGATCAGCCGAGAGACCATCGCCAAGCTGCCCAAGACGGATCTGCACGTCCACCTCGATGGCTCGATCCGCCTCGAGACCCTGATCGACCTCGCGCGCGAGTACCGGGTCCACCTGCCCTCCTACACGGTGGGCGGGCTGCGCGAGACGGTCTTCAAGGACAAGTACGATAGCCTCGGCAGCTACCTCGCCGGCTTCGACTACACCTGCGCGGTGCTGCAGAGCGAGGTGGCGCTGGAGCGGGTCGCCTACGAGCTGGCCAAGGACAACCAGGCCGAGGGCGTCCGCTACGTCGAGGTGCGCTTCGCCCCGCAGCTGCACATCCACTCGCACCTCTCCGTCGAGAACGTGCTGAAGTCGGTGAACCGCGGGCTGGCGCGGGCGAAGTCCGAGTGGAACGCGAGGGCCGAGGTGGCGAGCGGCGCGGAGCCGCCCTTCGAGTACGCGATCATCGTCTGCGCGCTCCGCTTCTTCACCGAGCGATCGGGCGAGTACTACGACCGCATCCTCTCGGTGCACCGCTTCTCCGAGCCTGAGCGCGTCTTCGCGCTGGCCTCGCTCGACCTCGCCCACGCGGCGGTCAAGGTCCGACGCGAGCATGGGATCCCCATCACCGGCTTCGACCTGGCCGGGCTGGAGGCGGGCTACCCGGCGGGCAACCACGTCGAGGCCTACCAGTACGCGCACAAGAACTTCCTCAAGAAGACGGTGCACGCCGGCGAGGCCTACGGGCCGGAGAGCATCTTCCAGGCGATCACCGATCTCCACGCCGATCGCATCGGCCACGGCACCTTCCTCCTCGACACCTCGATGATCTCGGACCCCTCGATCGAGGACAAGGACGCCTACGTCGCCGAGCTCGCGCAGTACATCGCCGACCGCCGCATCACGCTCGAGATCTGCCTGACCTCGAACCTGCAGACCAACCCGCACATCCCGCGCCTCGAGGAGCACTCCTTCAACGCCATGCGGCAGGCGCGGCTCTCGACGACGTTCTGCACCGACAACCGCACTGTCTCCAACACCACCGTGTCCAAGGAGATCGAGCTCGCGGTCAAGCACCTCGCGCTCAGCCCCGACGACCTCAAGCGGAGCCTCATCTACGGGTTCAAGCGCAGCTTCTTCCCCGGCACGTACCTCGAGAAGCGCCAGTACGTCCGCCGCATCATCGACTACTACGAGAAGATCGAGCACCTGCACCCCGAGCTGGTGGGCACCAGCACGCCGACGGACTGAGGGACCGATGAGACGCCTCACCCTGCTCTCCCTCGCGGCGCTCGTCGCCTGCTCGGACCCCTCGGCGCCGGCCGCGGACCTCGCGCTCGCCGACAGCGCGCCAGGCGACGGCAGCCTCGAGCGGGCCACGGATGGCCAGGCGGCCGACGCCTCGCTCCGCTGCGAGCCCGGCGCGGCGCTCCTCGCCCGCGTCGACCCGGCGCGGATGAAGCAGGACCTCGTCTTCCTCACCGGCCTCAAGGAGCGGCGCAGCCAGGCCGCGCAGCAGCAGGCGATCGCCTACGTCAAGAGCCAGCTCACCGCCGCGGGCCTGGCGCCCAGGGAGCTGCCGTACACCTACAAGGGCGGGAGCTACGCCAACCTCGAGGCGACGGTGGCCGGGAGCGACAGCTCCGCGAAGGTGCTGATCGTCGGCGCGCACGTCGACTCCACCAGCAACGACGCGCAGCTCGCCCCCGGCGCCGACGACAACGCCTCGGGGGCGGTGGCCGTCCTCGAGGTCGCGCGCGCGCTCGCGGGCTGCCAGCCGCGGGCTGGCGTGCGGCTCGTCTTCTTCACCAACGAGGAGGTGGGCACGGTCGGGTCGGTCGAGTACGCGAAGGGGCTCGCCGCGACGCTGCCGCCGGCCAAGGTGACGGGCTTCCTCGCCGTCGACACGGTGGCCTACGGGCCCGACGCCGAGGATCTCGACCTCGCGGGCCGGCCGGCCGACAAGCCGCTGGTCGACGCCGTCAGCCAGGCGATCACGAAGCACACGAGCTTGAAGACCAAGCCCCTGATCGACGACCAATGTGGGTGAGGCGACGAGGGCGCCTTCTGGTCAGAAGGCTACACAGCGCTCTTCGCCATCGAGGAGTACACCGGGGATCACCTGCACCCGACCAAGAACCCGAACCTGCACACGGCCAAGGACACGCTGGACACCTTGAACCTGACCTTTCACGCGGGGGTGACGCGGGGGCTGCTGGCCGCCGTCGCCGCCCTCGCCAACTAGCGGCCGTGCAAGCGCTGCTTGTCACGACGGAGCGTCGCTCGTATCATGAGTGAACCGACCCCCATGACCGACGATAGACGCAAGTTCCCCAGGATCCCGTACGGGGCTTGGATCGAGGATCTCACCCGCGAGGGGAGCATCCAGTTCTACCTTGCCAAGGACCTCAGCCTCGGCGGTCTGCTCCTGACCACCTCGGCGGAGGCCCCCGAGGTCGGGCACCGCGTCCACCTGCGGCTGGTGGTCGAGAACGAGTCCCGGGTGATGGCGGTGGACGGGCAGGTGATCCGGCACGCGCCGCCCGAGGCGGGCGTGACCGCCTTCGCCGTGCGCTTCATCAACCTCGACCCACCCCGGCAGACCTTCCTCGAGGAGCTGCTGAAGGAGTGCGTCGAGGCCCGCGCCGAGGCGCCAGGGGACGCGCCGGCGACCTCGGGCTCGACCACCTCGGACTCGAACCCCGCGGTCTCGTCCTCGGCCTTCGATCCCGAGTCAGACGACGACCTGATCTAGGTCCCCTTCACTGGCGGGTGACCACGGCTGACGCTCAGGCGGTGATCGCCGGCCAGAGGGCGCTGCGGTTGCGCCCGCCCTGCTTGGCGAGGTAGAGGGCGCGGTCGGCGCGCGACACCACCTGCGGCCAGGTCTCGTCGAGGGCGACCGCCGGATCGTAGGAGGCGCCGCCCACGCTCATCGTGACCACCCCGGCCTCGTTGCCCGCGTGCACGATCCCGCAGCGCTGGACCGCCAGCCGCAGCCGGTCGGCGACGACGGGCAGCACCAGCTCCCGCTGGCTCGGCAGCACCACCGCGAGCTCCTCGCCCCCGTAGCGAAAGAGCTGGTCCTCGACCCGCAGGGCGGCGCGCAGCGAGGCGGCGACCGTGGCGAGGACGTGGTCGCCGGCCTGGTGGCCGTAGCGATCGTTGTAGGTCTTGAAGTGGTCGACGTCGGCGATCAGGACGCCGTAGGGGACCTGGTGCCGCCGGGCGTGGCTGTGGACGCGGTGGATCGACTCCTCGAAGGAGCGGCGGTTGCCGATCCCCATCAGGTGGTCGGTGAGCGCCAGCGTCTGCAGTCGGTGGTTCGCGGCCTCCAGCTCGCGGCTCGCGTCGCGCAGCTGGTCCTCGAGCTGCAGGATCCGCTCGCCGACCGCGAGCCTGGCGCGGAGCTCGGCGGGCTGGAAGGGCTTGGCCAGGAAGTCATCGGCGCCGGCCTCGAGGCCGCGCACCACGTTCTCGCTGCCAGCGTGGCTGGTGAGGAGCACGACGTAGGTGTAGAGCGAATTCGCCCTGCTCGCCTCCTTCGGAGGCTCCGCGACGCAGGGCGAAGTGCCCGCTGGTGGAGGGTCCGGGCGAGCTCCGGGGGCCGGGGAGTCGCGCCCGCGGACCCGTCGGCAGAGGTCCAGGCCGCTGAGCCCGGGCATCTCCCAGTCCGAGATGAGCAGCCGCGGCGCGTTCTCCTCGAGACAGCGGAGCGCAGCGTCGCCGTCCGCGGCGGTGAGCACCGGGTAGCCCCAGCGGACGATGGTGCGACGCAGGAGCTCGCGCGAGGTGAGGTCGTCCTCGGCGACCAGCACCGTGTGGGTGTGGCCGCGCGGCGCGATGGCCGGGTGCGCCCGGTCCGGGGTGCTCATGTCCCGGCGATCCGGGCCAGCGCCACGGCGAGGCGGTCCCAGCTCCCGCGCAGCGCCGCGAGCAGGGCGCCCAGCTCGGCCAGCTCCCCCTGACGCGCGGCGAGCTCCACCGCGCGTGCGGCGCCCCTCGCCTCCGACGCGTCGAAGTTCGCCACGGCGCCCTTGAGCGCGTGGGCGCTTCGCTGGACGCCGCGCAGGTCGCCCCGGGCGGCGGCCTGGTCAAGCTCGGCGAGCCGGCGCGGCGCGTCCTCGAGGAGCAGGCGGGCCAGGTCTCCCAGCAGCTCCCAGTCACCCTCCACCCGGCGCAGGGCTGCATCCAGGTCGAGGACGGCGCGGGCCTCCGTCGCGGTGGCCTGGGCAGCCGCGGCCGCAGCCGGGGCAGCAGCTCCAGGCGCCGTGGCGCTCTCAGTGGGTCGTTCCATCGGTGGTCTTCCGCGGCATGAGCGCCGCTCGCCTCCATCAGATCATCGACCGCTGCGCCGGATCCTTGAGCGCCGGGGGCGCCCTGGCCCCGGCTCGCGTGCCACCCCCTGAAACGGCTGGGGCAGGGCCAGCGAGGGCCAGCGAGGCCCCCCGTTGCGCCCCTCCGGACGACCTGCTAATTAGGTCGCGTCGCGTGAGAGCATGGCCCGGGCCGCCTCCGCGGCAGGAGCAGCAGCGGATGAGCTTGAATCGTCGTACGGTGCTCCGCTTCGTCGACGCGCTCGCGCAGGAGTGCGGTCGCACGATGCGTCACCTCAAGGTGCCTGGCTACCCCCGGCCCTACTACCTGAGCTACCTCCTCCGGGACCTCCACACGACGCAGATCTGGGGACGCCTCGGCAACCTCAACCACCTCAGCGACCAGGACAGCCGCAACCTGTACTGCGACTGCCGGGTCGGCTCGTACCGCTACGATCAGGTGATGGAGGGTGGGCTCGAGGACAACGACCCCGAGGCGGAGACCTACGAGCACGTCGAGATGCCGATTGGCAACGACACCGACGCGCTGAAGTACCATGTGTGGAAGCTGACGGACGGGCGCTACCGCGAGGCCGTACGTCACTACCTGCGCAAGAAGTCGCAGCACATCACCTACCTCGACTCCAACCGCGCCCTCGGCTGCTTCTCGCGGGCGCGCCCGGTCGTCGATCTCACCTTCAGGCCGGTCCGTCCCGTCGAGGTCGAGGTCTGGCGGGAGTACGTCAACCGCAGCTCGCGAGTGATCAAGGATCACCCGCAGGTGAAGAACTCCTGGGTGGAGCTGCGCGTCCGCGACATCACGCGCGTCTTCGTGAACAGCGAGGGCTCGCGGCTGATCGATCAGCAGCGCATCTGCGAGCTCGGCTGCGACCTCTGGCTGCTCACGCGCTCCGGCGAGGGGATCCGCACCCGGCTCACCCACATCACGCCTTCCCCCGACGAGCTCCCGCAGCTGGCTGCGTTCATCGCCGAGATCCGGGAGCGGATCGAGCTGCTCAAGCGGCTGGCCAAGGCGCCGACGTTGAAGTCCTACGCCGGCCCGGTGCTCCTCGCGCCGGGCCCGGCCGGCATCCTCTTCCACGAGGTGCTCGGCCACCGGCTGGAGGGGAGCCGGCTCCTCTCGACCCAGGAGGGGCAGACCTTCAAGCGCGACCTCGGCAAGCAGATCCTCCCGGCGATCTTCAGCGTCGTCGACGATCCCACGACGGTGCGGAGCCACGGCGTGCGCGCGGTGGGGAGCTACCGCTACGACGACGAGGGCACCCCGGCCGAGCCGGCGCGCCTGGTGGACCGCGGCAAGCTGGTCGGCTTCCTCAGCGGCCGCTCGCCGGTCGCGCCGGGGCAGCTCCGCGGCAACGCGCACGCGCGCAACGAGTACCACGAGCGGCCGATCAGCCGCATGGCCCACCTCCTCGTCACCGCCTCGAAGACCGTCTCGCACAGCAAGCTGAAGCAGCTCTTCGTCGACGAGATCCGCCGGCAGAAGCTCCCCTTCGGGATCATGATCCTCGACGCCGAGGGCGGCGAGACCGCCACCGAGGCCTACGACTTCCAGGCCTTCATGGGCTCGGTCTCGCTCGCCGTGCAGGTCTGGGCCGACGGGCGCGAGAACCTGGTGCGCAACGTGAACTTCGTCGGCACGCCGCTCAGCGCGCTGCGCACCGTGCTGGCGGCCGGCGACGCGCCGAGGTGCGAGAACGCCTTCTGCGGCGCCGAGTCGGGCGCGGTCCCGGTCTCCACCACCTGCCCGGCCATCCTGATGTCGAACCTCGAGCTGCAGGCGAGCGATCAGCGGAAGTTCACGCAGTACCTGCTGCCGATGCCGTTCGAGAAGGCGGCGCTCCGGCGGCGCGCGCCGGCCCGCGCGCGGCGACGACAGCGAGGCTGACCGCGGTTGCGGCTCTGGATGCAGCGGCGCGCCGGCCGACCGAGGGAGGCCGCGTGACCGCCTCCCTCGGCGTGGTCTACACACCGCCCTGGCTGGTCGAGCGCCTGACCCGGCGAACGCTGGGCCCGCTGCTCCGCTCGGCGCGCCGGGTCACCTCGCTGCGCGTCCTCGACCCGGCCTGCGGCGAGGGGGCGTTCCTCCTCGGCGCCTGCGAGGCGCTGCTGGCGCGCTGCCGGCGCGGGGGCGCCGACCCGGGCCGGGCGGCCGCCGCCATCGCCGCGCGCTGCGTCCACGGGGTCGACCTCGACGCCGCAGCGCTCGCCCGGGCGCGCGCCGCGCTGGCGGGCTGGGTGGAGGCGCGGAGCGGGCGCCCCGCCCGGGCCTCGCTGCAGGCGGCCCTCGCGCGCAACCTCCAGGCGGGCGACGCGCTCCTCGACCTCGACTGGCGCGGCGGCGACCACGGCCTGGCCGCGGTCCTCGCCCGCGGCGGCTTCGACGCGGTGCTCGGCAACCCGCCCTACGTGGCGCTGCGCGGCTATCGCGGCGTGCTGCCTGCCCTGGCGCAGCACCTGCGGGACGGCACCGCCTACGAGATCACCGGCGAGGGCAAGCCCGACCTCTCGCTCGCCTTCCTCGAGCTCGGCGCGTCCCTGCTCCGCCCCGGCGGGCGCCTCGGCTTCCTCATCCAGAGCCGCTTCTTCCGCGCCGACTACGGCCGCGCCGCGCGGCGCTGGCTCCTCGACCGACGGCTGCTGGCGGAGATCGAGGACTACGGGGAGGCGCACCTCTTCCCCGGGCGCACCACCTACACCGCCGCGGTGGTGCTCGCGCCGGGCAGCCGCGTGCTCCGTCACCGCAGCTACGCCGACCTGGAGGGCGCCCGCCGTGGCCGTCCTGCCGGCGAGCGGCGCCTGCGGCTCGCGCTCCTCGACGACGAGCCGTGGTGCTTCGAGGAGGGCGCGCTGGCGGAGCTGCATCGCGAGCTGACCCGTCGCCACGGCGCCATGGGCGAGCACCGCGAGCTCGAGATCTCCGTCGGGCTCCAGGTCTCCTGCGGCCGCCTCTACCA
Source organism: Myxococcota bacterium (assembly GCA_022710245.1). The sequence continues at coordinate 3,526 of JAKLHH010000081.1, read as the reverse complement.
GCTCGAGCCGATCGAGCTCTCCGCGCGTCGCCTGCGCGCCGTCAACGGCCTCGGCGAGGAGGTCGTCCTCGAGCGCGCGGCGGTGCGGCCGCTCTGTCGCAACCGCGGCTTCTACCCGCTCCGCTGCGAGCACCAGAGCAGCTTCGTGCTCTTCCCCTACCGCGTCGAGGGCGAGACCGTGCGGGAGCTGCGCTGGCCGGAGCTCACGCGCCGCTTCCCGCTGGCGGCCGCCTACCTCGCGGCGCACCGCGAGGTCCTCGGCGCCGCGGTCGCGCTCGCCGAGGGCGAGGACCGCTGGCACCTCTACCGCTACCCGAAGAACCTCCTCGCCGGCGCCCGGGCGAAGGTGCTCTTCCCCACCACCGTGGAGGACACCGTCGCCGGCGTCGACGCCGAGGGCGGGGTCTACGCCGACAACGTCCGCGTCTGCACCATCAGCGCGCCGTTCGAGCTCCGGGCGCTGGCGGCCGTCCTCTCCTCGACGGTCTTCAGCGCGCTCGCGCGCCTGCGCGCCGGGCTGAGCGACGGCGGCTGGCGGCAGCTGAACCGGCAGTTCCTCGCGCTGGCGCCGCTGCCGCTCGCCGCGCTCCGCGAGCCGCGGCGCCTGGCCCCGCTCACCGCGCTCGCCGAGGAGCTGCAGTCGCTGCAGGAGGAGGCGCGAGCTCGGGGCGAGCTGCGGGCAGAGGCCGCGGCCGCGCTGGAGCTGCGCTGGACCCGCCTGGACGCGCTCGCCGAGGAGCTCTACGGTCTCGACGCCGGCGCGCGCGCGCTCCTGCGGAGCCATCCCCGGAGGGTCGCGCGGAGCGAGCTCCTGCGGAGGCACCTCGAGGGGCGTCCGCGGCGCTGAGCGTCCGCGGCGCCGAGCGTCCGCGGCGCTGAGCGTCCGCCGAGCGCCCCCAGGTCGGCACTGCCCGCGACCGAGCGCGGCTCGCCTGGGCGCCGTCTCCGTCGACCGTGCCGCGAACCGCGCGTCACTCGCGCCCGCGAGGCTTGCCGCAGCCCCTGACTGGCCGGACGGCGGCGACCCACCCGTCGAGGAGCGCTGTCCCGCGCGCCGCGCGCCTCACCCGGAGCGCCGGGAATCGGGGGCAGTGCCGAGATCACTGCCAGTGCCGACTTCGCGCCCAGTGCCGACTTCGGCCCCAGTGCGCGGCACTGACCCCGAACTCGGCACCCTCACTGACCCCCAGGTCGGCACTGCCCGCGACCGAGCGCGGCTCGCCTGGGCGCCGTCTCCGTCGACCGTGCCGCGAACCGCGCGTCACTCGCGCCCGCGAGGCTTGCCGCAGCCCCTGACTGGCCGGACAGCGGCGATCCACCCGTCGAGGAGCGCTGTCCCGCGCGCCGCGAGCCTCACCCGAAGCGCCGAGATCGGGGGCAGTGCCGAGATCGGGATCGCGCTCGGTGATCAGTCGCGGAGCTCGCGCTCCGCCTGCAGCCAGTCCTCCTCGTGGTGACCATGGAGGTGGCCGCGGCGCTCGAAGAGCTGGTAGGCGCGCTGCGCGATCTGCTCGAAGGTCGGCTCTGGCCGCGACCTGACGATCATCGGCGCCTCGACCGGGCGCGCGGTCTTGCGGAGGGTCGCGGGAGTTTCGGTGATCTTCGCCTTCGACGTGGTCGTCTTCGTCACCTCGGGCGCCGTGGTCGTGGTCGTCTTCGTCACCTCGGGCGCCGTGGCCGGCGTCGTCTTGGCCTTCGCCGACGGAGCCTTCGTGGTCGTCGTCTTGACCGGCGTCGTCTTGACCGGCGTCGTCTTGACCGGCGTCGTCTTGACCGGCGTCGTCTTGACCGGCGTCGTCTTGACCGGCGTCGTCTTGACCGGCGTCGCCTTGGCCTTCGCCGACGGATCCTTCGTGGTCGTCGTCTTGACCGGCGTCTTGGCTGCCGTCGTCTTGACCGGCGTCGTCCTGGCCGGCGTCGTCTTCGTCGGCGTCTTGACCTTCGTCGCCTTCTCCGCCGGCTTCTTCTCGGCAGCGGATTGGGTCGCTGTCTTCTTCTTGGCCGCGGACTGGGTCGTCTTCTTCTCGGTCGTCCTGGTCGCCATGGCTCCTCCTCGACGGACCGCGGCCCCGCACGGGGCGAGGACGCGGCCCTCGGCACTCGCTGGAGTGTGCTTGGACCAGCAGGATATCGAGGGCGCGCGCCGCTCGTAAAGCAGGAAATCGAGGAGACCGGCGCCCAAGAGCCCGGATCGCCGAAGCGATCCTCCGCCCGATCCGGAGAGATCTACACCTGGCGGGCGAGGAGACTACTGCCCGCACGCCTCCGCGACGCTGCCCGCGCACGCCTTGGCGAGGGCGGCCTTGCCGCCCGCCTCGTCGCCGGTCGCCTTCAGCGCGCGTCCGAGGTGGAGCCAGCCCCGCGTCCAGTCGGGGTTGTCGCGGAGCGCGATCCGCATGCGCCGCACCACGTCGGCGTGCTTGCCCGCCTTCGCGGCGCACTCCGCCCACGCGTCGTAGGCGGCGGTGGCGAACGGATCCGCGCCGATCTTCTTCTCATTCGCCGAGCAGTCGCTGCTCGCCGCGGGCCGCGGCGCCGGGGTCGGCGTCGGGACCGGCGTCGGGGTGCCAGCGGTCGGACCCGGCGCGGGCGTCGGACCCGGCGCGGGTGACGGTCCCGGCGCGGGTGACGGTCCCGGCGCAGGCGTCGGACCCGGCGCGGGCGCGGGCCCGGGCGCGAACGCCGGACGTGGCGCGACGGCGACCGCCCCGGACTCCAGCGCGGCGACCTGCGCGGTCGCCCGGTCGATCCACTCGCGCTGCGTCTCGCGCTTCTCCTTGGCGAGGTAGGCCTTGAAGACGCGGAGCGCGTCGTCCCGCGCGCCCAGCTCCACGTAGCAGAGCCCCATCCCGTAGTAGGGATCCGGATCATCCGCGTTGGCCTCGGCGTAGGTCAGGTACTTCTTCAGCGCGCCCTTGCAGTCGCCGGTCTTCCGCAGCGCGAAGGCGAGGTGGTAGAGCGCGTCCGGCCGGCCCGGGTCGTGCTCGAGGACGCGGCGGCTCCAGGTCGCGATCTCGGCGAAGCGCCCGCGCGCGCGCAGCAGCCCCACCGTGCGGTAGAAGAGGTCCTTGCGGCCCAGATCGGACCGCAGCGCCTCCTCGCAGGTCTCCAGCGACTGCGCGGAGACCTTCGAGGTGAGCGGCGTCTCCAGGCACTGGTCGACCCCCGTCGACGAGCAACCGGCGAGGAGCCAGAGGCTGGCGAGGAGAGCGATGGTTGAGGCGAAGCCAGCAGCAGGGAAGCGTGCGCGCACCGTGCACCTCGGGGGCGAAGGGCCTCGGCGGCCGCGCCACGCGCCTGCCGCCTCGCCGCGAGTATACCGCAAGCGCTCCGGGAGTCGACGGCGCCAAGCGCCGCGCCGGGGACCTGGGCGCCGAGCGTTGACACGCGCCGGCGAGACTGACCGCTGATCACTTTCGTCACTTTCCCCCTGGTGCGAGTTTGCCGAGGCGACGCAGGGTTGGCGGTTCGATGAGGCGGGCGATGGCGCGTGAGGTGAGTGAGGTGCGCGGGCGGTCGAGGGTCA
>JAKLHH010000809.1 GCA_022710245.1 Myxococcota bacterium | reverse complement strand
GCCGGGGTGATCCTGGTGCTCCTGGTGGTCCTCTGGTTCACGGGCAACCTGCACCGCTAGGCACCGCGAGGCGGGCCGAGGAGTACAACATGCTGCGGAGCTTGAAGGCGTTCGAGGGCTATCAGGTGCGCGCTACCGACGACGAGGTCGGCAGCGTGCGCGACTTCTACTTCGACGATGAGCGCTGGGCCGTCCGCTACCTGGTCGTGGACACGGGGACCTTCTTCTCCGGTCGCCGGGTGCTCATCTCTCCGGTCTCCTTCCGTCACGGAGACTGGTCGACCCGGGAGTTCCACCTCGCGCTGACGCGAGAGAAGGTGAAGAACAGCCCGAGCATCGATCTGGCCAAGCCCGTCTCCCGTCAGTACGAGCGGGAGTACTACGGCTACTACGGCTGGCCCTACTACTGGGGCTTCACCGGAGGCGGGCTCTGGGGTGGAGAGGACTACCCCGGCCTCCTCGCCAGCCGCGCCTGGAGCGACCAGCGCCCCGCGGTGGAGGGCGGCGATCCTCACCTGCGCAGCGTGCGGGAGGTCATCGGCTACCACATCCACGCCCTCGACGGCGAGATCGGTCACGTCGACGACTTCATCGTCGACGACGCGACCTGGGCCATCCGCTACCTCGTGGTCGACACGCGGAACTGGTGGCTCGACCGCAAGGTCCTGGTGGCCCCCCACTGGGCCGACCACATCAGCTGGGCGGAGGGCGAGGTCCACGTCAGGCTGCCACGCCAGACCATCAAGCTCAGCCCCGAGTGGCACGCCGACGCCCCGGTGAACCGCGAGTACGAGACGCGCCTCTACGACTACTACGGCCGCCCGGCCTACTGGCGCGACGCGGACAGGCGCGACGCGGACAGCAGGCAGGACGCGGACAGGCGGTAGACTCCACGAGCGCCACCGCGCACCTCGCGCACCTCGCGCTCGTCTGCGCCGTCCTCGCGGCGGGCTGCGACCCCTCCCGGGAGGAACGCTCCGCCGGCGCGCTCTCCCGAGTGGAGCCCTCTGCCGGCGCGCTCTCCCGGGAGGAGCTCCCCGCCCGATCGCTGCCCCCTGTGGCAGCCGAGGCGACGAGGCACGACCACGCCTGCCTCCTCAGCACCGAGCTCGTCGTGGTCGCGCAGGGCGAGCTCGCCCCGGCTCGCCGGACGCTCGAGCGGCTCTCCGACAGGGGCCAGCGCGCGGACGATCCGCGTCTCAGCCCGCGCCCCAGAACGCCGTGTCCCGCACCAGATCCCGCACCCCGTTGATGACGAACTGGATGCCGATGCAGACGAGGAGGAAGCCCATGATCCGCGCCAGGGCGTTGACGCCGTTGACGCCGAGGAAGCGGCGCAGCGCGCCGGCCCCCCGCAGCACCAGCCAGGAGATGACCGCCGTCAGCAGGATCGCCAGCACGACCCCGGCGTAGGCCAGGACCTTGTCGACGCCGTGTCGGCCGTCGATGCTCGACGACATCGTGATCACGACCGCGATGGCCCCGGGGCCGCTCAGGCTGGGCATCGCCAGCGGCGTGAACGAGAGGTCCGGCTTCTGCTGCGCCTCCTCCTTGCTCTCGGCGGTGATCTGCTCGGCCCCGGCTCCGGGGAAGAGCATGCGAAAGCCGAGGAAGCCGATGATCATGCCGCCCGCGACCCGGATGCCCGGGATGGAGATGCCGAAGACCACCATGATCAGGTGCCCCGCCAGGAGGAACGCCACCAGGATCCCGCTCATGTAGAGGCAGGCGCGGGTGATCTGACGGTTGCGCTCCCGGTCGTCGAGGTGCCCGCTGATGCTGAGCAGCAGGACGGCCGTGCTGATCGGGTTGATGATGGGGAGCAGCGCCACCAGGGTCACGCCCACCCACGAGAGGAAGTCGAACGCGCTGGTCACGAAGCTCCTCCTGGTCCCCGAAGCTGTGGTCCCTTCAACACGTCGTGGAGCGCCATCTAGCGCCGCACGCTCGCCCCGCTCGCCCCGCTCGCCCTCCCGCTCGTCCCCGCTGGCCGCTCGTCGACGACTCGACAGGGGCGCCGCTCGCCCGTGCAATCTCGGGGGCCAGGTCTCAAGCCTGCACCCCGAGATTGCACAGATCTGCGCAATCTCGGGGGAAGGTCTGAAGACTCCAGGCCAAGATTGCGCAGAAGTGAGCAATCTTGGGGGCCAGGTCTCAAGCCTGCACCCCGAGATTGCACACCCCCTCGCCGCTCCCCAGCGGGGCTGGCGACGGCGCCACCGCCAGCTTGCACCCTGCCTCGACCCGCAGAAGAACATGGCCGCGACCGGCGCCTCCCTCGCCGCTCCCCAGCGTGGCTGGCGACGGCGCCACCGCCAGCTTGCACCCTGCCTCGACCCGCAGAAGAACATGGCCGCGACCGGCGCCTCCCTCGCCGCTCCCCAGCGGCGCCAGCCGATCGCGGGGCCAGCCGTCGCGAGCTTCCCCTTCCTCGCGGAGCGTCCGAAGGTCGCGAGCAGGGCAAGTTGCGCTCGATCCCCTAGCGCCGCACCGTCGCCGGTGCCGCTGACGGGGCCCCGCCCGGCGACGGAGCCACCCCCGGCGACGGCGGCACCGCCAGCTCCTGCACCACGCGGTCCGCGATCTGGTCGACCGCCCTCCGCAGCGCGCGGCCGATCGCCTCCACCACCGCGTCGGCTGTGTCGCCGCTCGCCGCCGCGACCACCGGCAGGTCCACCGTGACGGTCTGCTCCCAGCGGACGACGCGCTCGTCGTGGAGCCTGACGATCATCTGCACCCGCGCCAGCCGCCGCGGGAGGCGGATCTCCTCGAAGGCGGTCAGCTCCACCTCGAGCGTCGGGCTGCTGCCACCCACCACCTGCCGGAGCCCGCGCTCCTCGAAGAGCACCCGCGCCAGGCGCCGCTTCAGGTACTCCGCGGGCGCCTCGGTCCACCGCCGCAGCCGGTAGTAGCCGACCTCGCTCGCCGTGTCGCGGAAGACGAGCATCTCCTCGAGGTGCGCGGCGCCCTCGACCCTGCCGAGGCGCAGCTCGGCAGGCACCCCGGCTGGCGCGCGCGCCTGCCCCGGCAGATCCCCGGGTCGCTCGGGGCTGAAGAAGCGCGGCGCGATCGGCGCGCTCTTGGAGAGCAGCGCGCAGCTCCCGGCGGCGACCGCCGCCACCGCGGCGACGACCAGCAACGCTCGTGACGGTGACGTCCTCATGGCTGCTTCTCCCTGCCCTTGACCAGCATGTCGGGCTCCTTCTCCAGCGCCCTGGCGAGCTTGTGGATCGACTTGGCGGCGCTCTCCACCGCGCGCAGCGTGTCGTCCAGCTGACCGCCGAGCCCGTCGGCGGTGTGCGCCGTGTCGCCGAGGGCGTTCGAGGCCCTGAGCACGCTCCGCAGCAGGCCCTTGTCGCTGTCGAGGCGCGCCAGGATCCCGTTCACGCGGCTCGCTGTCCCGCTGAAGGTGGCGAGCGTCCTCTCCAGCTGTCCCGAGAGCCGGCCGGGCTGGAGCTCCGCGATCTTGCGCTGCGCCTCGCCGACCAGCTGGTGGGTGGCGCTGACCGTGGCGAGGGCCCGCTCGATCAGCTTCCGCTCGCCGACCTCGCCGACCAGCCGCTCGATGCGCCCGAGGATCAGCGTCACCTGCTCGGTGATCTTCGGCAGGCGGTTCATCGTGCGCACCAGCGCGCTCTCGAGGTCCTTCATCGTCGAGGAGGCCGCCGGGATGTAGCCCTTCGGGGTCGGGAAGGGCAGCACAGGCCGCGGGTGGCGGGCGACGCTGAAGAAGTCGAGCTGGAGGAACTTGACGCCGGTCAGGCCCGAGGACGCGAGCTGCACCCGCAGATCGATCGCCTGCACGAGCTTCTTCGGCGCCCCGTGCGTGACCAGCCCCGCGGCCACGTCGAGACCGAGCCGGCTCAGCTCGGCCTTGCCGAGATCGCTGGTCACCTCGACCATGCGGTGGTCGGGCGCCACGTCGATCTTGCCCACCGTGCCGATGGTGACCCCGCGGAACTTGATCGGCGAGCCGACCTCGAGGCCCTGCACCGACTCGTCGAAGTAGGAGACGTAGGTCCCGGTCGCCTTGCGCAGGCTGCGGACGCCGAGGACGCCCACCGTGGAGAGCACCATCCCCGCGCCGAGGACGACGAAGAGCCCGAGCTTCCAGTGGTTGGTCGCGGTGGCCATCAGAGGTCCTCCGTGGTGCGATTGAAGAAGCGATGCGCCTCGAGGCAGCCGCCGCCGTCGCGGAGCGCGCGCGGATCCCCGCGGGCGATGATGCTCTTGCTCTCCCTGTCGAGGAGGATGCAGCGGGTGGCGATCTTGAAGATGCTCTCCAGCTCGTGGGTGACCAGCACCACCGTCAGGCCGAGCCCGGTCGAGAGCGCGAGGATCAGCTCGTCCAGCTCGACGGCGCTCACCGGGTCGAGGCCGGCCGACGGCTCGTCGTAGAAGAGGATCTCCGGATCGAGCGCCGTAGCCCGGGCCAGGCCGGCGCGCTTCTTCTGCCCGCCGGAGAGCTGCGCCGGCAGCTTGTCGCGGTGGGGCAGCATGCGCACCTGCTGCAGCTTCATG
>JAKLHH010000808.1 GCA_022710245.1 Myxococcota bacterium | reverse complement strand
CTCACCAACGGCGCGGACGCCAAGGTGCCGCACGACATCGCGGTCGCGGTGATGGCCGCGCTCTGATCACTCCGCGTGGACCTCGAGGCCGTTCACCTCGGCGCACCCCACCCGGCCCGCGAAGCCGATGGAGAGCGTGCCCTCCGTCACCGCCACGTGCTCGAAGCTCTTGATCAGCGCGCGCAGCGGGCCGCCGGTCTCCTTGAACACGTCGAGGCCAGCCAGCGTCTGGTCCATCACCGTGACGTCGAAGACCCGCTGACCGGCGGCGGTCACCGGCTCCCAGGTCTCGCAGAAGTGCAGCTTGACGGTGTACGTCCCGCTGGCGAGGGGGACGTGGAAGGTGGTCATGCAGTAGTGCTCGGTGCGGTAGAGCTGCGGGTCCGCGGTGCCCTGGATGGGCAGCCCGCCGCGATCGGTCTTTCCCTCCGGAGCGCCGTCGGAGCCGTCGCTGGTCAGGTCGTCGGCGGCCCAGGTCCGGCCGGCGGAGTCGACGAAGGGGACGCTGCTCCCGAAGTTGATGCGGAGGGCCGCCGCGGGCTGCTGCGCGAGCGGCGCGGCGTCGCCCGGCGGGTGGGCGTCAGCGCCCTGCACCGAGCCGCCCTCAGCGGCGCCGAGGCCGAGCTGCTGCGCGCCGTCGCTCGAGGCGCCGGCGTCGTGGCGCGCCAGCCGCTGCGGGCCCTCGTCGCAGCCGCCGCCCAGCAGAGTCACCAGGATGATGCCGATCACCGGCCGCGAGCAGCGAGCGCCGAGGGGCGAGAGGGCCACGGGACACCTCCGGTTGCTCCGCGTCGAGGAAGAGCAAGAGGGGTGCCGGCCGCCCTCGTCGGCTGCTGGCAGAGATCACTCGCTGATCGGCGCGGGGCCGGGGCCCGGCCCCCCTGTGATCCCGCTCCCACCGTGGACCGCCTGCGACGGTGGCTGCAACGGTGGTACGCTCGCAGACAATGTGGTCCGAACCGGTCTCCCATGGTATCACGATAAGTTAAGGAGCATCGACCGGTGAGCGCTGGCAGGGCCCCTGCCCCGAACCCCATCCGTCCCACCGTGGCGCGCGTGGACCTCGCCGCGCTGGCCGCCAACTATCGCGCGCTGCGCGGTGCGGTGGGGCCGGGGGTGGGGGTCATCGCCGTGGTCAAGGCGGACGCCTACGGCCACGGCGCGGTGCCCGTGGCCCGGCTCCTCGACGGGCTCGGGGTCCGCGGCTTCGGCGTCGCCACCGTCGAGGAGGGCGTCGAGCTCCGCGACGCGGGGATCCGAGCGCCGGTGCTGATCCTGGGCGCCGCCTTCGGCCGCGACCACGCGGAGGTGATCGCCCGCGAGCTGACGCCGATGGTGGGCGATCCGGGCGACGTGGAGCGCTTCGCCGAGGCCGCGCGCGCGGCGGGCTGCGTGCGCTTCAGCCTGCACGTGAAGATCGACACCGGCATGACCCGCCTCGGCGTCACCGAGGCGCGCTTCGACGAGTTCCTCGCGCGCTGCGCCGCGCACCCCTCGATCCGCGTCGACGGGCTCGCCACCCACTTCGCCTCCGCCGACGAGGCCGACCCCGAGGAGACCGAGGCGCAGCTCCGCGCGTTCATCCGCTGCCTCGACCGCGCGCGCGCCATGGGCGCCGACCCGCAGGTGATCCACGCGGCGAACAGCGCCGCCGCGCTGCGCTTCCCGCGCACGCGCTTCGACCTCATCCGCCCTGGCATCGTGCTCTACGGCACGCGCCCGAGCGCGAAGGTTGAGGGCCCTGGCCTCACCCCGGTGCTCAGCCTGCACACGCGGATCAACGCGCTCCGCGAGGTGGAGGCGGGGACCCGCGTCAGCTACGCGGGCACTCACACGCTCACCCGGCGCTCGCGCATCGCCACGCTCCCGGTGGGCTACGCCGACGGCTACCCGCGCGCGCTCTCCAACCGCGCGCAGGTCCTCGTCCGCGGCTGCCGGGCGCCGCTCGTCGGTCGCGTCTGCATGGACCTCTGCATGATCGACGTGACCGACGTGCCGGGGGTCGAGGTCGGCGATCCGGTGGCGCTCCTCGGCGGCGAGGGCGCCCTGGCGATCCACCCCGAGGAGCTGGCGGGCTGGGCGGGCACCATCGTCTACGAGATCCTCGCCGGCGTCGGCAAGCGGGTGCCGCGGGACTACTCCAGCCCCACCCCCGAGGCCAGCGCATGAACGGCGCCGCGCAGACGGTCGTCGGGCTGGTGGACCGGCTCTGGCAGATCCCGATCCGCTTCCTCGCCGGCTTCGGCGAGATGCTCCTGCTCCTCGGGCGCTCGGCCACGTGGGCCGTGCGCCGGCCCTTCCGCTTCACCCAGCTGGTGCAGGCGATGGAGTTCATCGGCACCGGCTCCATCGGCATCATCGTCCTCGTCTCCATCTTCGTCGGCGGCGTCTTCGGTCTGCAGACCGTCGAGGCGCTGCGCAAGTTCCAGGCGGACGGCTACGTGGGCTCGGCGGTCTCCCTCACGCTGACCCGCGAGATCGCGCCCGTCCTCGCGGCGCTGATGGTGGCCGGCCGCGCTGGCTCGGCGATGGCCACCGAGATCGGCTCGATGCGCATCACCGAGCAGATCGACGCGCTCTCGGCGCTGGCGGTGAACCCGATCCAGTACCTGGTGGTGCCGCGCCTGATCGCCTCGACGGTGATGCTCCCGCTCCTCACCATGGTCTTCAACGTGATGGGGCTGGTCGGCGCCTATATCTTCGCGGTCATCCTCAAGGGCGTCGACCCGGGCATCTTCATCTACAACATCCGCTGGTTCACCGACGTCCGCGACCTCTCGAGCGGCCTCATCAAGGCGGCGGTCTTCGGGCTCGCGGTGGCGCTGATCGGCTGCTACCAGGGCTACAACGCGAGCGGCGGCGCCAAGGGCGTCGGCGTCGCGACCATGCGCGCGGTGGTCACCTCCTACGTCGCCGTGCTCGCGCTCGACTTCGGGCTCACCCACATCCTGCTCACGCTGGGGGTCTGACGATGGCGAGCACGCGCGGGCCAGAGCGGGGCGAGCAGGAGGTGACGCAGGTCCGCGGCGGCGAGGTGCCCGGCGGCGGGGCGGGTGGGCGAGACGGCGACGGCCCGGGGGAGGGGCCGGTGTCGGCGCGCTCCGACCGCTTCCAGATCCGGGTCCGCGACCTCTGGAAGAGCTTCGGCGAGAGCCCCGTCCTGCGCGGGATCAACCTCGACCTCGAGCGCGGCAAGATCAACGTGGTGATCGGCGGCTCCGGCGCGGGCAAGTCGGTCATCCTCAAGCACCTGATGGGGCTCCTCAAGCCGGAGCGCGGCCAGATCTGGGTCGACGGCGAGGACATCGTCCCCATGGACGACTACCAGCTGCAGCGGGTGCGGCTGAAGTTCGGCATGGTCTTCCAGTACGCGGCGCTCTTCGACTCGCTCACCGTCGAGGAGAACGTCATGTTCCCGCTGATCGAGCACCGCAAGCAGCTCTCCCGCGCGGAGATGCGGCAGATCGTCGGCGACAAGCTCCGCCAGCTCGGCCTCTTCAACATCGAGAAGAAGTACCCGGCCGAGCTCTCCGGCGGCATGCGCAAGCGCGTCGGCCTCGCGCGCGCCATCGTCCTCGCGCCCGAGGCGCTCTTCTACGACGAGCCGACCACCGGCCTCGACCCCATCGCCACCAAGAACGTCGACGACATGATCGTGGACATCGCCGACCGCCTCGGGGTCACCTCGGTCGTGATCAGCCACGACATGGCCTCCACTTTTCGCATTGGCCATCGCGTCTCGATGCTGTACAAGGGACAGATCATCGCCAGCGGAACACCGGAGGAGATCCTGCACGATCGGAACCCCAGCCTCCGTGAGTTCATCGCCACCTCGCACGCGGTGGAGATGCCGCCGCTCGAGGACGAGCGGTGAAGAGCCTAGGCCCTGCGATCAAGGTCGCGCTCACCTTCCTCGGCATCTGCGCCATCGGCTACTGGGCCTTCATGATGCTGGCCAAGGGCCGCTGCGCCGGCGAGGAGGTGGGGATCACGCTGCACGCCTACTTCCACGACGCCACCGGGCTGGTGGAGAAGTCGCGCGTGCAGATCTCCGGCCTCAACGTGGGGCACATCGTCTCCCGCGAGCTGAACGTCCTGCCGCCGCGCGAGGAGCTGATCCGGCAGAAGCGCTTCGCCAAGATCACCTTCGCGCTCGGCAAGGAGACGCTCTACAGCAACGCCACCGTCTTCAAACGCAGCGCCTCGCTCCTCGGCGAGTTCTACCTCGAGATCGACCCGGGGACCTACGAGTGGACCGACGAGCAGGGCCGCCGCCACCGGGGCGAGGTGCTCCGCTCGGGGCAGGAGATCAAGAACGTCCAGGAGGCGGTCACCGCGGACAAGCTGATCACCCAGGTCAGCGAGCTGGTCCCCACGCTGAAGGGGATCGCCGAGGACATCCGCGGCTTCACCAAGGGCCCGCTGAACCAGATCTCGAAGAGCATCTCCGAGGGGATCGAGGAGAACCGCGCCACGCTGAAGGCCACCCTCGCCAACCTCGACGCGATCACCGGCGACATCC